>NZ_JBMCZA010000018.1:408-7643 GCF_048654705.1 Nocardioides sp. CPCC 206348 | reverse complement strand
AAGATGCCATCGCTGACATCGTGCCGGATCGTCTGGAAGTCCATGCTCAGGCACCCGCTGATGTGTAGGTCCTGGCTCCCGACACTGCACGGCCGAGGCCGGCAACAATGCCGCGGGCCTCGTCCATGATGCTGTCGACGATCTCCTGGCAGCTCTGGACGGAGTCGATGAGACCCTGGGCCTGGCCGGCCCACCACATGCCGTCGTCCATGTCTCCATGGGTGAGCACGCGATCACGCCCGCGCTCTCCCGACGCGAGGTCTGCCACGTCGGCGAAGGTCGCGCCGGGCAGTGCGGAGCGACGCGCGATCTCCTCCGAAACCGGGTTGCGGGCCACCCGCGCGGTGTTCTTGAACTCACGGAAGACCAACTGGGTGGCTCGCTCGTCGTTGGCGACGATCTGATCCTTGACGTTCTGGTGGACCGGCGCTTCAGTGGAGGCCACGAAACGGGTGCCCATGTTGACCGCCTCCGCGCCCAGAGCGAGGGCAGCGACCAGGCCACTGCCCGTAGCGAAGCCGCCGCTGGCGATCAGGGGGATCCGGACCTTTCTCGCAGCTGCCGGAATGAGGACCAGCCCGGGAACGTCCTCGTTGCCGGGGTGTCCGGCGCACTCGAAGCCGTCGATGCTGATCGCGTCCACACCGATCGCTTCCCCCTTGAGTGCGTGCCGAACGGCCACCGCCTTGTGGATGACCTTGATGCCAGCCTTCTTGAAGGCCGCGACGTGCTCAGCCGGGTTGGCACCGGCCGTCTCGACGATCGTGATGCCGGAGTCGATGATCGCCTCGCGGTACTCGTCGTACGGCACGGGCTTCAGCGTCGGGAGAATCGTGAGGTTGACGCCGAACGGTCGGTCGGTCATGGTCCGACAGCGCGCGATCTCCTTGGCCAACGCTTCCGGGGTCGGCTGGGTGAGCGCCGTGAGGAATCCCAAGGCTCCGGCATTGGCCACCGGCGCGATGAGATCGGCGGTGCCGACGGCGGTCATTCCACCGCAGACGATGGGGTGTTCGATCCCGAACTCCTCGGTGAACCGTGTCGAAAACATGTAGACCTTTCATCGTGACGAGCCCTGTTGGACTCACGGAGTGCGCGGGAACTTACGATGCGGTCGGCTCGATCTCCGATGCTGCCTGGGCGGCCTCGCGGTTCTGGAGCACACTCGCAGCGGAGAACTGAAGGCTCCAGAGGTTGCCGTGGTGGGGGTACTTCTGAACCATGGCGGTGACCAGGCCCTCGATGTCCTTCGCAACCTCGTACGCAGCTGTGAAGTCGCGGATGTAGGCACGCGTCTCGGCGATCATCGTCTTGACCGCGTAGTCGTCGCCATCAGGCCTGCGGTGTCCGGCCACGATCATGCGTGGGTTCAGGCTCTCCACGAGGTCGATGGTCTCGAGCCAGTCCGCCCATTCCTCCGGCGTGGAGAGACCGAGCATCGGGTGGATCTCGTTGTAGACGGAATCGCCGGCAATCACGACGTCGATCTCGGGGACGTGCACGATCGAGGTGGGGTGGATGTCGGCCTGCTTCACCTCGATGATGTTCACCGGCGACCCGTCGACGAACAAAGTGCGTTCCTCGATCGGATCCGGGAGCGGCCCCGGCGTCACGCAGGCGTCACCGAAGAGCATTCGCCACTGCTCCGTGTGGAGCTCCATCTCCTGCTCCATGGCGGCCACCACATTGGGCATCGCCACGCACTTGGCGTCCGGGAAACGCTCGAGCAGGGGGCCGATTCCCGCATAGTGGTCGGCGTGAGCGTGGGTGACGTAGATCGTCGTCAACGACTTGCCCGTCCGCTCGATCAGGTCTCCAAGCTCGCGGACGTCGTCCTTCAGGTAGAGCGCATCGATCAAGATGGCCTCGGTCGGACCGCTGATGAGCGTTGCGCTGGTGGGCGAGAACGTACCGGTGATCATCTCGGGCCAGTCCGCCGGAATGTTCGGCCACCGACCGACAAAAACCGTGGCGCGGATCGGCGGAGCATCGGCGGGTGATCGTGTGCCATGGTCCACGGGGTACCTCCTGGATGCGATGTGTGGGTCGACCAGCAAGGCGTGGCGCCGGTCACATCCAACGTAGGAACGCGCGACGTCAGTGACGTAGGTCGAACTCGCCGCACACAGGTACAGAAATGACACGAGCCAAGTCAGGCCCACCGCCATTTACGCCGCGGCGTGCTGGATCTGAGAGCACATGTTGATCTCGGCGACCGTCGTGCTTCCCCGACTGACCGCTGGCGCTCAGCGTCCTCCTTGATTTTCACGACCGCCCGAGTGCCACACACCTCTTGCATTGTCGGAGCAGAAACGTCCGGCGGAATGCCTGAGCCGCTCGCTGAGTCCGGCGTCCCCCTCGGCGCCCGGCACCGCAGCCCCAGACAGAGCGGCGTTCCAATCGAGCAGCTCGCCGCCATCCTGTCGTGTCGGTGATCGCACCCACCACATGTGACTCCTTTGGAGACCCAACAGTGGTGCAACCGGCACCCACGGGATCAGGACGAGACTGCGATGAGGAACGACGAGCACCGACAGGAACAACCAACCCTCTGGGACGAGCTGCCACCGCGGCCAGCGCCCAAGGCTGCGCCGCGTCTACGAGCTGCGCCACCCTCGCCACGACCGATTGCTCCTAGGCGAACCGCGGGCGACGGCACCGGCGAACGTCTCTTGACCGCCGCGGATCTGGCCGAATACCTCGGCGTACCGGTCAAGACCATCTACACGTGGCGCGCCAAGGGCCAAGGCCCGAAAGGGTTCCGCCTAGGCAAACACCTTCGGTGGCGGGTCGCAACGGTCTTGGCGTGGTCACTCGACCAGGAACAGAGTCAATGACCCTCGAGAGGGTCTGCCCGCGATGCGGCAGGCGGTTCCTGGTCACGGACCAACCCAAAGCGGGACGTCCACGCCGTTGGTGCAGCAACGCCTGCCGTCGGCTCGCGTCCGAGGAGCGACGAGCCGCCGAAGCCGGCCATACCGCCGTCACGTTCATCAAGGAAGCCACCAGCCTCGATGAGCACGTTCGTGCCGTCCTGGACTCCCCTGGTGCGTGCCGACGCATCCTGCGCGAACTCACCGACCGCGACGCCCGGGGTGCATTCAAGGAGGCGAAGTGGAGCAGCGTCGCCGACGAGCTGGAGCGCCTTCGTCGTCCCCGTCCAAGTACGCGCTGGCGCCGCTGAGGATTACGCCGGACGGAACCCGACCGACAATGCACCAGGTGTGTGGCACTTCCTCCTCGTGTTGGCGCGCCAACATGGTGGCCGCCTGGTCAGCGACGGCTGCAGGTGGGCTGCCGTCCGAGTCAGACCTCGTCAGTGAGGATCCCCAGCGCTGTTTCGGCGTCGATGCGGGGCTGGCCGGTCAGCACGGTCCAGAAGATGTCGTCCGGCGTGAGCCGGGTACGCAGGGACTGGAGACGGGATCGATCGGAACCAGTGAAACCCTCGCGCTCGGCGAACGGGTCGTCGATGCAGGCGAGCAGGGCCACGGCGTCGCGCAGGTGGCGCTCGGGGTCGCGAGAGTCGGTCTTGTAGGCGGCGGCCTTCAAGATAAGGGCGCCGAACGCGCCGGGTACCGAGACGGTGGTGATGGTTCCGGGCTCGATCTCCAGACGTGCGTTGATGGTGCGTCGCAGCGCCTGCGTGCCGCCCTCGATGCGGACCATGTCGCGCCCGGCGAGCCGCTCGGTGACCTTCGGAGCGTGGTGGTCGGAGATCAAGACGTCGACCACCTCCTCCGAATCCTCCTCGGACCCATCGGCAACCAGATCGATCGTGCTGGTGCCGCGGTAGAAACGGTGCGCGGTGTTGTCACGCGGATCGACCGTCGAACGCAGGTTGTAGCCCAGGGAGCGCAGCGCGGCCGCCGTCTCGGCGGCGACGCCGCGGGAGGTCTCGACGTGCAGCACGATGTCAACATCGTTGGTCGGGCGCACGATCCCCAGTCCGTAATGGATGGAGTGCAACTGGGCCATCAAGCCGCCGACCAGCGTCCACTTGTCGGCCGGCAGCACCGCAGCGATCTCCGCGACGTTCGGCCACGGGCCTGGCCAACCACCCGTGGGGGCGGCGATTTCGATGCCGGGGCGCACGATGCCCGGATCCTTATCGTCTGTCATTCTCGCGGAACAACTCCAACCGGCTGACCAGCGCTTGCTCTCCCACACCACGTTCACGCGGGTCGAGAGAGGTGGCGGCGTCGACCGCGGCGAGCGTTCTGTTGAAGGCTGCCAGGTACTTGATGAAGTCGATGTCCCAGTAGGTGTAGCGCAGGGTGATGGACCCGGTGGCGTCCTCGACCAGCCGGTGGCGCCGCACAAGGTCCGCGATCCGGTCTGCATGGATGTAGCCGTCTACGACTGCGTCGTCCTCGATGAGCCCGAGCCGCTGACGGCCGGGGACGACGAGCTCCTCGCGGACGCGCTCGATGACGGAACGATGGCCGGACCAGGTGCTCACGGTCGCGCGGTCGCGCAGCCGGAGAGCCAGCTCAGTCGGGTCGGTGATGTCGCGCAGGGCAGCGCGGAGCCGGTATCTCTGGACATCGCCGAGGCCCAACGGGGCCGCGTTCGAGAGCATTGCGACAGCTCCCCAGGCAGTGTTCTCTGCCCAGGTCCGGGTCCGGCCCGAGCCACGCTCGGCGCGGTAGCGCTCCACCGAGGTGCGGTCGAAGATGCCGCGCGCGACGCGGGTGATGGATCCCGCCTCGGCCAGGCCGCGGACCTGGCGCGCCTCGACGCCCAAGAGACCGGACACCTCCTGGGTCGTCAGGAAGTCCCCCCTGATCGCCATAACAGAATATTGCCTCTTCCGGTGGTTATCCGTAAAGCGGTCACGGGCTACCCACTCCGATGTATCCCCTGAAGCCCGGTGAATTGCAGAGATTCCACACGCTCCGTTGATCGCTCGAGGGCCCTTTCGGTTCCTAGGTGAACATCAAGGTGTCGTGGGCGGCGGATCGCCGACCCGGAAGTTGGAGGTGGCCAGATGGAAACGGTGGAGCAGATTCTCACCAGCGGCGAGGTGGCGCGGTGGATTCGGGTGTCGGAGTCGACACTGTGTCGGTGGCGGCAATCCGGGATAGGTCCACGTGTCACCTGGATGACACCCACTTGTCCTCGTTACCGTCGCCGCGACGTCGAACAGTGGCTCTCACGAGCGTCCTGATCGGGCGGATCGACCCACATGATCGAGAAGACTCCCAGCGGTCGCTTCAGAGCGAGGCTCAAGAGCGGACGGCAGTTCATCGCCAGCCGCACCTTCGACACCAAGCGCGAGGCAAGCGAATGGTTGTCGCGGGAGAAGGCAGCCCTCGCGGGTGGGATCGATCCCCGCGCGGGACGCCGCCAGGTGAGGACGCTGCTCGAGGAGTGGTTGGTCGTTCGTGAGTTCACCGTCGCCGCGAAGACCTATCGCAGCGACCAGGCCCTGCAGCGGTTGGTGCCGACGAGCATGCAACTCATGCACGTGGCGGCCGTGTCAGAGCGGGAGGTCGCGCGCTCGTTCGAGCAGTTGATCCAGCGGGGGCTCAGCGAGCGCTCGGTGATTCGGTACCGCGCGAGCCTGTCCACGTTCTTCGCATGGTGTGTGCGGGAGAAGGCCGTGGTCCGCAATCCGGTGACCACGACGAAGGTCCCCCGGTCCTCGGAGGAGCCGACCGAGATGCGGCCGTGGACCGAGGCCGAGCTCGAGGCCACCTACGAGCGGTGGAAGGCACGCGACCCGCAGTTGGCTGACGTCCTGCTCGTGCTGGGTTGGACCGGGATGCGGTGGGGTGAGGCGCGCGCCGCGCTGGTCGAGGACGTGGTCGACGTGCCGACATCAGGGCTGCTGGTGCGCCGCTCGCAGTCCGAGGGCGGCGCCGTCAAGGCCACCAAGGGACGCCGCGGGCGGCGTGTGCCGGTGGCCGATCGTGTCTTGCCGATCATCCAGCGCATGGCGGCGGGCAAGGAGCCCACCGATCTCTTGGTCACCACCGCGGGAGGTGCTCAGTTGCATCGCAATGCGGTGTTGCGCACGGTCAAGTGGGAGGAGACCGCTGGAGGACGGCGTATCCACGACCTGCGCCACACCGCCGCGTGCCTGTGGCTCGCGCGCGGCGTCGACCCCGGAACCGTCCAGGCGTGGATGGGACACGAGTCGATCGCCACCACGAACCGCTACCTGCACTTCCTCGGTACCTCGGCGGACCAGGCCGGACTGGACCGGCTGAACGATCCAAGCCGCGGACCCGCCCCGAAGCCGGACACGGCTCGGGGGGACGCTGCCGCGCAGGCGCGGGGGGACGTGCGGGACGCAAGCGACGGCATCATCGCGGAGTCATCGGACGCCCTCGGCCGGAGCACGCGGCAGACACTCCGCGGGTCCCCGACCGGGCGGAGGTACGCCGGGGGTACGCGAGGCAGTCCTTCGTGGTGAATCCCGTCCGCGGAGGCCCCCACACCGGATAACGCGAGAACCGGCAGGTCAGACTCACTCAGGCTCAGCCGTGGGTGTCTAGCCATGACCGAGGGACCATGTTTGCCTTCTGGGCGAAGATCACCACATCGGCCTTGGTCGTGTTGCCAACGACCTCGGCTCGCACAGCAGCGACCTTTCCCACTGCGGCCAGGTGGTCTACTAGGGGCCGCAGATTCGCGGTCTGTGTTGGGCTGAGGACGCCGACACGCTGCCCTCGGAGCCGGACTTCCATGATGTCGATCGTCGAACGTGATCTAGCCTCCTCCACAACGTGAAGTGTTGCTGCGACGGAGTGTCCGTGATCGGGGATGACATGTCGCGCGAGGACCTCCATGTGCTCGTCTTCCTTCGCGACTTGGATCGCTGAACCGACGGGGAGGACGGCGTGCGGGACGGTTGGCAGATAACCCACTGGTGGCATGAGCCCGCCCGGCTCGGGCAGCCGCAGCGTGACCCGCGCGCGGACACCGTCGCGGTCGATGCGTGCCCACTGTCGAGAGGTGAAGGTCAACAACCGGCCAGCAGCGGCGGCTTCTGCGATCGCCCGGTGATACGTCGGCGCGTCGCCACGCTCCAAATAACCGACATGATTTCCGTCGACGTAGACCGCGACAGCGTTTTGATCGAAGGGATTCGTGGGCGCTGCAACAAGTACGGCGTCCAGTCGCAACTCCTGCCCGCCACTTCCGGCCATGACGGCACTATCGGAGTTGTCGCGGAAGAGTTGCTTGATTCCCTCCGGATAGTAGGACTCGCCTGCCACTTCAAAGCT
>NZ_JBMCZA010000018.1:0-360 GCF_048654705.1 Nocardioides sp. CPCC 206348 | reverse complement strand
CGCTCTGGTGCCGGCCTTGGCTGACTCGGACCGCCGGGTCGAGGGCGCGGAAGACACCACCGGCGGATTCGCCCAAACCCTTGCCACTTCGGCATCGACCTCGCGAAGAAGTCGCTCCGTCTCGCGTTCGACCTCGAGCTCGTGTTCTCGGACGATCTCGTCGAGTGACGCGTCTCGCTGGGAGCCCCCGGACGGCACGGGCATCTGACTTGGTTGCTGCTGCCTGATAACAAGCCAGACGACGATGCCGACGATCACCAGACCAATGACAACTTCCATGGCTGGCATCGTGCCCGCAATCTCGACTTCGCGCGGCCATTCGAAATATCAGGGCCCCACCCTCCCGATGCGTCGAGGACG
>NZ_JBMCZA010000017.1:0-5309 GCF_048654705.1 Nocardioides sp. CPCC 206348 | reverse complement strand
TCGCCTCGCCCGAGGTCGCGGAGATCCTCGGCGCCTGAGCCCCTGCGTCACAGCAGGTCGAGCGCAGTGGAGTCGCGTACCCACGCCCAGATCGCCGCCACGTCCGCCGCGGTCGCCACCGTTCCTGACCGGTAGCTGGTCGGGCGGACCTCACGGTCGTGCCAGAAGCACCCTCCCGCGGGAGGAGGGTCGGTGGCGGCAAGCCAGGTGATCGTGTCGGCCCCGGCATCCGGGTCGCGCAGCACGACACGAGTGACCAGCCGGAAGGCGGGCAGCGCACTGGCGACGCCCGGGGTGTCGGCCCAACCCGGGTGCATGGCATGCACGGCCGTGCCGTGGGCCTTCCAGCGCTCGGTGAGCAGCGGGGCGAGCTCCACCTGGATCCGCTTCGATCGGGCGTAGGCCACCGCGCCGCGGTAGTGACCCTGGGTGAAGTCGGGGTCGGCGACCGGCAGCGCCTGGGTGTACATGCCACCCGAGGCGACCAGGATGACGCGCGCCCCCGTGGGCGCCAGGCGCAGGGCCGGGAGGAGCAGCTCGGTCATCAGCACCGGACCGAGGACGTGAGTGGCGACCGTCAGCTCGTGGCCCTGGGCCGAGGTGGTGCGCTCGGCAGGCAACACCCCGGCGTTGTGGACCAGGACGTGGAGGGCGCTGCCGTCGCGCGCCAGCCGTTCGCCGAACCCGGTCGCGAAGCGACGGACCGAGGCGAGGTCGGAGACGTCGCACTCCTCCACCTCGAGCAAGGCCTCGACCCCCTCCTCACGCAGGGTTGCCGCGATCCGGCCGACGGCGCCCTGGGCGCGATCTGCCGAGCGGACGACGAGGTGCACGGTGGCCCCGAGCCGGGCCAGTCCGAGCGCCGTCGCCTCGCCGAGGCCGCCGCCGGCACCAGTGACGACGGCACGCTTGCCGACCAGGGACCCGGGGACGGGATCACCTGCCCAGTGCCGGCGCCGCAGGCGGTAGCCGATGGAGGAGTAGCCGGGCACCACCAGCCGGTCGAGCAGGCGGTCCAGGCCGGCGTCGACCGCCTTCGCGGTCATCGGGTCGGTCCCGCGCCGGGCAGGCCGGGGCGGCGGAAGAGCGGCGGGAGGTGGCGCACCATCAATGTCGACCACGTGAGGTGGGTGATCGTGGGAGCTTGCACGCCGCCGGAGGCGCGGCGTTGCAGGCCGAACAAGGTGCCCATGACGGTGGCAGCGAGCACCAGCGCCGGGTTGCGGGTGGTCGTCGTCGCCACCGTGTAGACCGCTGTCGAGGCGAGGGCCGGGTGGCGGTCGCCGAGCGCTGCGTACAAGGCACCGCGGAAGAAGATCTCCTCACCCACGCCGTTCGCGAGGGTCGTGAGCAGGACCAGGCGGTCGTCCCCCTCATCGGCGAAGAGCAGCACCCGCGAGATTGCCGCGTCCAGTGGTGGGATCCGGCGCGCCACGAGGGCTGCGGCGTAGAAGAAGGCGAACGCGCCGACACCGGTGGCGACCGGGGTCACGACCGGGCGGCGCAAGGTCGAGTCGCGGGTCTGGATCCAGCCCAGGTGCAGCGGCCCCGAGGCCAGGCCGCCGACCGTCCAGGTGCCTGCCACCGCTGCCGTGGACAGGTAGAACTCCCTCGAGCCGGGACGGGTCGAGAGCGATGCGCCGAGGAGCCCGGCACCGACCAGCGAGGTCCCGACGACCACCTTGCGCCGCCGCAGCACCACGTCACTGGACTCAGTGCCCGCGACGGGTACGACGTGGGTGATCGGCATCGGCAGCCGGGATACCAGTCGAGCGCGCAACCCCGTGCGACTCATCGTGTTGCGGCCCGCTCCGCCAACGCGAATCGGACGGCATCGTCGTACCCCATGGGCTCGAACGGTACGACGTCGTGGATGGACCGGTCGCGAACGACGACCTCGTTGACCATGGAGTCGATCAGGTTGCGTCCCGAACGGGTGTCGACGTCGGTGACGAACGACAGCCAACGCGAGGACAGCCCTGGCGTGAGCAGCGGGACCGGGAGGATCGGTAGCCGGCGCCCCTCGACCGCGGCGACGCGCTGGAGCATCTCGAGGTACTCGAGGACATCGGGACCACCGATCTCGAAGACCTTGCCGAGAGCGTCGTCGTTGTCGAGCACCCCCACGAGGTAGCGGACCACGTCGGCGACGGCGATCGGCTGGGTGCGGGTCCGCACCCAGCGGGGCGTGATCATGGCCGGCAGGTGCTCCACGAGCTGACGGGTGATCTCCCAGGAGATGCCGCCGTGGCCGACCACGATCCCGGCACGCAGGACGGTCACGGGGACCCCTGCGTCGGCGAGCAGTCCTTCGACCTGACGCCGGCTGCGCAGGTGCGCGGAGAGGTCGTCCTGGTCGTCGCCGAGACCGCCGAGGTAGATGATCTGGTCCACGCCTGCGTCGGCTGCCGCTGACCCGAAGGCGGCAGCGGCAGCGGCGTCGAGGGACTCGAAGTCGGCCGAGTCGAGCGAGTGCACCAGGTAGTAGGCCGCAGCACAGTCCCGCAGGGCTCCGGCGAGCGAGCCCGGGTCGCTGACGTCACCGCGGACGGCCGTACCGGGGCCTTGGTGGCGGCCGGGCTTGCGGGTCATCACCCGGACGTCGTGCCCGGCCTCGACCAGCGCCGCCACCAGCCGCCGGCCGACGAAACCGGTTCCGCCGGCGACCAGCACAGGCCCACTGTGGTTCGTCATCGAGTCCTCCCGGACGTCGCGCTGTTCAGGGCTCTCGCCACCAGGGTTGCGGCTCGGCGTCCGGACACCAGCGCCCCCTGGATCGAGCTGGTGTCACGGTGGTCCCCGGCGACCCACAGCCGGTCCGGGACCACCTCCACGGGCTTGCGGAGTGCATGCGGCGCGGTCATGGCGGGGAGCGCATGGGGGACGTCGCGGGTGGCGACGAGCTCCCAGCCACCGCTCGCGGCCTCGTGCAGCTCGCGGGCCGCGGCCTGCGCGGCGCCAGCCTCGAGGACGGGTCGACCATCAGCGTGCAGCACCGAGGTCGCGACCAAGGCGCGGCCATCGGTCGAGTACTCAGGCGCCGACGCGGTCAGGACGACGGAGTTGACGATCCCCGAGCCGTCGGCGTCCAGGGTGAGGAGGGGGTCGAGGTCGGCTCGAGGCGCGGCCGCGAAGTAATAGGTGGTGACGGCTCGCGCCGCCGGCGGCGCACCGAGCTCGGGAAGCAGCCCGTGGGCGGTCCACGGGTCGGCGGCCACCACCACGCCGCGCGCCTCGATCACCGTGCCGTCCGTCAGCTCGACCCCGCCGTCGGCGACGCTGCCCACCGGGGTGCCCAACCGGACCGCGCCGGCCGGCAGCTGGCGGGCGAGCTCCTCAGGCAGGGCCTGCATGCCGGCCGCAGGGACGGCGGAGCTGCCCAGGACGAACATGCGCATCATCAGGTCGGTGAAGATCCGCGACGTGGTGATCTCCGGCTCGAGGACGACCCCGGCGAAGAACGACGTGAGCACGTCGTCAACGACGTCGCCCGGCAACGGTGCCCACGCATCCCTGGCCTCGACGTCGCTCCGGCCCTTGATCGTCGAAGGACGGGGCGCGACGCAGCTGGTCACGTAGCGGGCGAGGGCGACCTTCGAGCGCAGACCCACGACCGACGTCGTGATGTCACCGAAGGCCGCGCCCGGCGACGCCAGCGGGTGGCGGATGTCGTGCAGTGCGCCCCGACGCCGGATCCGGACCCCCCGAGGCAACCGGCGCAGGTCGAGGCGATCCAGGTCGAGACCGGCCCTCAGCGCGGGGTAGGCGGTGTTGAGCACCTGGAAGCCTCGGTCGATGGTGAACCCGTCGACGACGTCGGTGCGAATCCGTCCACCCACCGCGTCCGCCGCCTCGAGCACGACGACCGGGAACCCGTCTGCATGCAGGCGCGTCGCACAGGCCAGGCCGGCGAGTCCGGCACCGACGATCACGACAGGAAGATCAGTGGTCAGCATGCGTGCTCCGTGATGGTCGTGGCCCGGTTCCGGAGCCCGGCACGGTGACCGCGGGCGATGAGCCATCCGAGGGGCGAGAGGCCGGACGCGGGGTGCTGGTCCGCCGTACGCCAGGCCTCGCGGTAGATGGCTCGGGTGAGGGCGGCGGCAGCATCGCGATCCCCGTGCCGGGCCGCGAGGGCATAGCGAAAGGTCATCGCGCTGGTCTGGTCGTAGAACGCGAGGAAGGGAGCGACGTCGCCAGCGGCGGCGCGGCCGAGGAGCTCGGCGAGGTCGCCAGCGGCTGCCCCGTCCCGGCACACGTCTTCGACATCCGGCTGGTCGCTGCTCACGAATGTAGTTAAACACAAACCTCAGCACTCTGCTTAGATTAGGCTGGTGAGCATGGATCAGAGCGACGCGATCGCACCCGTGGCGGCAGGGGCAGCCACCGACCTCACCATCGGCGACCTGGCGCAGCGAACCGGCCTGACGCCGGCCGTCATCCGTACGTGGGAGCTGCGCCACGGATTCCCGGCGCCGCGGCGACTGGACAGCGGTCACCGCCGCTACTCAGCGGACGACGTCGCCGTGATCCAGCAGATCCTGCGCCGCAGGGATGCCGGGGTGCGACTCGACGCAGCCATCAACGAGGCCGTCAGCCACCGGGCACCGACCAGTCCCTCAATCTTCGCCGAGCTCCGTCGGCGTCACCCGGCTCTCGTGACCCACCGCCTACGCAAGACGACCCTGCTCGGCCTCTCCCATGCGATCGAGGACGAGTGCTGTGCGACCGCGGACCGGCCCATCCTCTTCGGCGCGTTCCAGCGAGCCGACCTCTACGGTCCGTCCGCCGCCCGGTGGACCGAGCTGGCGCGGGTCGCCCGCTCGGCCATGGTCTTCGCTGACCTCGACGCAGCCCGGCCGACATCGACGACGTCACCCGTCCAGATCCACCTCGCCGACGACGCTCCGTTGCGACGCGAGTGGGCGGTCGTGTGCGACGCCCAGGACACGACCGCCTGTCTCTCGGCCTGGGAACTCCCCGGCCAGACCGGGGTCGCCGACCGGGACCGCGTCTTCGAGGCCGTCTGGACCGTTGACCCCCACGCCGTGCGTGATGCCGCCCGCGTCGCCGCGCAGGTCGCGGCAGACGCCGGCAATGCAGTCGCCCAGCTGCTCACCCGCGAACTGGCAGACCCGCCCGTGACCCGCTCGAGCGGCGCGCAGGCCGCCACCGCGCTGTTCAATCGCGCGATCGCGTACGTCGACCGCCTGCGTTGAGCGAGCGCAGCTCCCGCTGTCAGATATTTCGGATCGCTGGCACGCTGGCCACGTGACCGTCCACGGACTCCTGCTCGCCGCCGGTGCCGG
>NZ_JBMCZA010000016.1:0-1197 GCF_048654705.1 Nocardioides sp. CPCC 206348 | reverse complement strand
GACGGCGGAAGTCGCCTGCCGCCTCAACGACGATCCTCGGGTTCGACACCGGTCTACTCCTCGTCTTCGTCGGCCGCGAACAGGTCGCTCGGCCGCGGCGGCCCGTACGTCCAGGCCTCAGCCGGACTCAGCGAAGTCGACGAACCACCGAGAGAAACCGCGCCGGGCGTCACTGGACGTCTCCGACGTTGCCCACAGCGACCGCTTCGGCCTTCACCACACGGGCGAAGTGGTCGTCACCCTGGTCACTGCACGGGACGCCTACTGGCGCGTGGCACACCGGGCACTCGATGCTTGCCGAGCTCACCGGCGCCGCCTCCGCACTGGAGCGGCCGCCGGGTCAGGCGCAGGGAGCCCGCGTCGATGGTGCGCGATCGAGACGCCGCGGATCTGATGCGGGTCAGCAGCAGCCAGTGCCATAGCGGCGCGAGCGAAGTTGAGGCGACTCTCGTCGTCGCCGGCACATGACGCGAGACCCTCGAGCCGCTGAACCGCACCGGTGCCGTGCTCCTCCACGAGCGCCCGTACCAGAGCGACCCCGGCCCGGATCTTCGTCGTCGGTCCGGTGAACGCGCGACTGATCGCCGGCGCCCCGAGATCAGCCTCGAGCTCCAGCATCCGCAACCGGGTCTCGGTGTCCATGGCGTACGCGGCCCGAACCATCAGGCCCAACTCCTCGTGCTGGCGCCGAGCCTCGGCGTACGTCAGCTCGGCGTCGCGGCTGGTGGCGTAGAGCCCCGGGCCCCTGACTTCGATCGTCTGCCGCATGTCGTCACGCCCCGATGCCCGTCACGGTCTGAATCTGCGCCGCCGACCGGATCGCCAGGTAGAACGGCCGCGCTACCGCCGCCGACTTCATGAACGCGTTCGGCCGCTCAGCCTCCATCCGGACGTAGTCGGACGCCAGGAACCGCACCGCGCCCGTGCCGATGTACGTCGCCGTTCCGGCCGGCTGACCAGCCGAGACCAGCACCGCCGGATGCGGGCCCTCGAAGAACGTCGACGCCAGGGCCCGCCGGATCTCGGGCCAGTCCACCGCGTTCACAACGACCGCGCGCACCGGACCCCGACCACCCGCCGCGGCCTCCGCGGCGTCCAGCGCTCCGCCGAGGTCCGCGCCGGCTGCTCGCGTGCCGCCGGCGCCCGCGATGAGAGCCGCGGTCACGAACTTCTCGGCCGCGAGGTCGACCTCGTCGA
>NZ_JBMCZA010000015.1:0-5353 GCF_048654705.1 Nocardioides sp. CPCC 206348 | reverse complement strand
AACCGGGGCACGTTCGCGAAGTACCGGCAGCGTACGACACGGCCGTTGCCGATCGTGGTGCTGGCGCCTCGCTGAGGCACGCCTCTTTCGCCCAGAATGACCCGGCGCTCTCGACGTCTCGGGGACCTCAAGTTCCGCGTAGGTGTCAGCGTTTCGCCACGATCAAGTATCGAGCGGCCCTGGTAACCGAGTTGAAGTTGTGGACGAATGGGATGAACAGGGCCATACGGATACGTCGGTTCTCAGAAAGTTCCTCTGTCCTGCCCTACCCATCGCGATCTCCGTGAGAGAGTCGGGTCGCCACAATCACGGCGACCCTCCCCGACATCTAGCGAGCGACCGATGGACGTTTCTAAGATCAGGGAGTCATGGGGGATTGCTCCCAGACCGGGCGTGGCCTGGTTCTGTGTTGACGAGAGCCAGGTAACGTTCGCCCTCCACAAGGCCCCCGGACCTCGCCGCGTCATCCTCCGCACCTGGCCTCCCGGAACCCCCCTCGCCTGCGTCTTCGCACGCACCACGACCGGCAGCAGCGGCATACTCCAGGACCCGCATTACACACCCGACGCCTGCGACCACCTCACCGACAACCCGAAGTGCGACATCGACGAGCAGGGCCGCATCGTCATCAACTTGCCACTCTCGGCGAAAAAGAGCGTCCTCGACCACACCACCGCAACGTGCGAAGAACCCGACCCGAACGTCACACGTCGCGTGCTCATGGCGCCGGCCACGAACGCTGCCCCGGTACCGGTGGTGCCATGACCGGCCACACTTGGGAAGACCTCCAGCACGAGTACGAAACCGACACCATCGGGCACCTCTGGATTGACGAGGTTGAACGCATCGTCAGACGCATCGCCGACAAGTACCCGCCGGCGGTCTACAGCGAGACCGGCAACTGGGACGAAGCTGCCCTCGAGAACCTCACCCAGGATGTAGTCGTCACACAGTTGCTCGAAGAAGGGCAGCTGGACTACATCATGACGGTCGCCACCAGCATTGACCGAGCTCGCGCGCTCCTCACCCACACCGTGAAGCGCACTCTCGGCCGCAGCCGACGCCGAACCGTCATCGACAACCTCCTTGACCGGTTCAACGCCATCAAGCCCTTTGCTCCCGGCGGCCACACAGGCCCTCAGCCCACTGAAGTTGTCCTGATGACGGCTGCGAACCTAATTGCCAAACTCCCACGAGTCAGGATTATCAACAGCGACCGAGCGCCGATCGTCTACACCGCGGAGACACTGGACGAAATCATCCGGATCGTCACGGAGACCGTCGGCGAGGACATCCTTCGGCGGGACCTGGAAAGAATTCTCCGGTTGGTGTTGTCAGATTACGTTCCAAGCGCCCTTGTTGAATTTGAGGGGGGCCTAGATGAACCGGACCGGGCCTTCACACCAGAACAGGAAGTGGCAGTGCAAGACGTTGTGACCCGGCTGTCTTCGCTGCCTCCCGAAGCACTGACAATCCTCGCCTTCAAGATCGACGCCCGCTCCGATGACTACGTAGCGTCCCAACTGAACGTATCGCGCCCAATCGCCGCTAGACGCTTCAAGGAAGCGTCAAACGAAGTGGGCAACGCCATCCGCGAACTCTCCCCCACGTTGCAAGATGAAGTACTGGCAAGATTCGCCGACTTCCTCCTAACTGAACACCTTCCCCACAATGACTCATCTGGAGGCACTCGATGAACTCGGACGAGCGACCCACCTGGCTCGCCGATGCGTTGAGCAGAAAGCAGCGCAACCAACGGCCCACCCACGACCCGAACATCCGGCGCGGGCAGCTCCGACGCCTGGAGTCGATGGACCACGACGCCGCACCATCACGTCTTGTTCTTATTGTTGACGTGGACCCCAACAACGGATTCGCGACTGTGGCCCTTCTGTCCCCGGAGGCGGACAACGGCTCCGACCTAGACCGGGTGGTGCTCGGCAGCGAGTCGGGACTCACTTACGACCTGCTGCTGCTTTCGGATGTCGCAGGGCCCGCCTGGTTCCTTCAGCTTCAGTACCTGGTTTCGACCGCAACGTTGTCTTTCGAGTCGCTACCGATTGCCGGCGTTCATTTGAGGGATGAGAAGGATGCACGTTGGTCTTGGAAGGAGAAGGAACTTGAGGAGTTCATCGCACTCACAGGCGAGTGCCGACTCCAACTGCTCGATGGTGAACGGTTCAGCGTCGTCGACCCCGTCGCCCTAGATCTTGAGGTCGTTTCCGTCGAAGACCACCTGAGGTCGTCCGATGCCATCAATCGGTTGGTCGCGAACCACGAGGCACTCATCCCGCGCGAGGCTCTTGACGACCTTGCTGTGCCAATCACCCATCAAGCGCACGACTCCATACAGGCCCTTCGATTCACCGCTGCGCGGAACAAAGGGCAACTCCTTGCGACGGGCCACCCAGCAGACCGCGGGTCATCGCTTCGGTCGATCGAAGACGATCCGCTTCAAGTCGCGCTTGCATCGCTTGTCGTTCAGTTGAAGGATTCGACGCGCTGCGTGCGTGTCATGTCAGTCTCTTCACTCTGGCAGTCCGTACAGACGCAGGTTGGGCCTCCGGTCCTCGAGTACCGCGTAGGCGGGCGGCGCCTTCAGATCATTGTCAATGAGGTCGATGTACTGGAGGCCGCACGTGCCTGACTCAACTTGGTACGACGGGCTGACGTTGCGTAGCTGGCAACTGAAGAACTTCAAGTCGGTCGAGAACGCCGAGATTCCGCTTGCGCCGCTGACAGTGATCGTTGGTGCCAACTCGGCCGGTAAGAGCACTCTGCTGCAGTCAATTCGGGTGGCCGCACAGGCTGCGAATTCGAACGGCGACTACTTCCCATTGAACGCGGACCAGATTCGACTGGGGACCTTTGAAGAAACGCGCTTCGCGGGTGCGCATGAAGACGAGCCGATTCAGATCGGTGGTTGCTTTCACATGGGCACAGCAGACTTCTACCAATCGGCCGCAGCCGTCATGCCGTACGGAGGAGCCGCTCGGCGCCGCTTCCGGCGTCCCAGGGATGTTGTAGACAACACCAATCTCAAATGGGACCTCACCCTTCATGGAACGCCTGAGGCTCAGTCTGCCGCCACTCGCATCATCGCGGTCGAGGTCACTGCGTCAGTAGACGATGAAGAGCGAGCAAGTTTCAGGGCGGCTCGTTCAGCCGAGCCATCTCCTGTCTCGAACTTCGGCCACGAACTTCAGTACGACGGCGAGGTCATCGAGGACGGCGAACTTGTAGCCGACGCAATCGACGCGAACATCGTCGGCGGGTTCCCACGCGCCTACCTTCATACCGAAGCAGTCGCAGAGATCTTGTTCTGGAACTGGTACGCGTTTAGGGCTGACGAGGTCAAGCAGAACGTTCGACCTGTCGTTAGCCATGGCGAGCGACACGAGAGCGCCGACCTGCACGATCAGACCTCGATGACACCAACCGACGAACTCGCCAGAATCGTCATCGAAGACCTCACTCAGATCGCCGCGACCATCCCCGACGAAACTTGGAACTCCCCGGGCATTCGCCGCACCATTCTGATGCGCTTGCGCGAGTACTACAGCGATCACCCGGAGCGGTTGGACAACGACATCCAGCGAAGCCAGGTTGGAGAGGTCTTTCGCCAGGTACTAACGAATCTGAGCGGTGGCGACCGGCTAGCGGCGCAGGTATCCGAACTGCCCGACCTTCTCCAGGACGCGATCAATGAGGCCCAGGAGTTCCTCGCAACACGCGTCCAGCACCTCGGGCCATTGCGTATGGACCCGAAGGTTGTCTACACCTCGTCCCCCTCCGGCAACCTGGGCTTCATCGGGATGAAGGGCGAGTACACAACGTTCGTTCTTCACAACAATGAGCGGCAGCGCGTCGCGAATAGCCCCCACATCCCCGGAACTACTGCGCGCCCCCAGACACTTCTCGCCGCCGTGAACCGGTGGGCCACCTACCTCGGTATCGCCGAAGAGTTCGAAACCGAAGATCGTGGACGTCTTGGCCTCCAACTCTCAGTGAGACAGCCTGGCGTCGATCGGAAGCTCGACCTCACGGATGTGGGTACCGGTGTCAGCCAGATCTTGCCTGTGCTCGTCATGTGTCTTCAAGCACCCCCAGGCTCTCTGCTCCTGATCGAGCAGCCCGAACTTCACCTGAACCCCGGGGTCCAACAGCGCTTGGCCGACTTTCTACTCGCTGTCGCTCATAGCGGTAGGCAACTCATCATCGAGACGCATAGCGACTACCTGGTCACGAGACTTCGCCGGAAGACGGCCGAAGACAAGAGCGGCGCGACTCGAGATCGGATCGCACTCATCTTCGCCGAGCGCGAAGAGTCGTCAACCAAATACGACACCGTGAAGCCACAGCCGGACGGATCCATGACGAACTGGCCGCGCGCGTTCTACGACGACGCCGCCGACGACTCAAAGGCGCTGGTGAAGGCCCTTCTGGACAGCCTCGACGACTAGGCGGTCTGGACGGGCCCTGATGTCCTCGGCCAACTTCATCGTCCCACCGGTTTACATCCGCCACTGCAACCGCCCTTCACCAATCTGAAGGGCGGACGCAACATCAGCGCGACCTCCCGCAACAAGCGACATGGAGGAAGCAGTGCGCGTAGAAGAGTGCGTCACCAGCAACGACCTGATCACCGACAGGACCCCCGAGGACAGCGCCTGGGGCGCCATCGTCATGGACGAGGCCCTCAAGGACAAGATCCGTAACCAGGCACTCCTAACCATCCAGATGCGAAGCCAGCTGGCGTTCGCCAACACCGCCCTGCACGGCCAGATCGTTCTCTACGGTCCGCCCGGCACCGGCAAGACCACCCTGGCCCGCGGCCTGCCCCACCAGCTCGTGCCGTACGTCAGCGGGAGCACGGTCCGCCGTATCGAGATCAACCCGCACGGCCTCATGTCCGGCGAGCACGGCCGCTCCCAGCAGCAGGTGGCCGCCCTCCTCTCCGACCACATCCCCGGCCTCGCCGACGACGGCATCCCGACCATCGTCATCCTCGACGAGGTCGAGTCCATGGTCGTGGCCCGCTCCGAGGCATCCCTCGCCGCGAACCCCGCCGACGTCCATCGCGCCACCGACGCCGTCCTGACCGCGCTCGACGAGAACGGCCGCAAGAACCCCCACATCCTGTTCATTGCGACCAGCAACTTCACCAAGGGTCTCGACGAGGCGTTCATGTCCCGAGCCGACGCCACCATCTTCGTCCCGGCACCCAGCCCGGACGCGCTGGTCGCGATCCTCGCTTCCACCCTCGACGAGGTCGGGACGCTCCACGCGCCGCTGAAGAACCTCGCCAAGAGCCCGGCGCTCAAGGAGGTCGCGAAGGAGCTCACCGGCCTCG
>NZ_JBMCZA010000014.1:0-4716 GCF_048654705.1 Nocardioides sp. CPCC 206348 | reverse complement strand
CTCAGCACGTCTCGGGAACCACCACCAAGGAGTCATTTCGTGTCCGACATCAAGGTCGCCGTACTGTCCGCCGAAGCGCGCCAGGACTCGACGGTCGCCACGGGCACGAAGGCCTGGGAGCTGTTCCGCGAGGACCCTGACGTGATCGCGGCGCGGGTTGCCGGCGAGCTCAAGGACCTGTCCTACGAGCTCGTGGACGGCGACGAGGTCGAAGGCGTGGCGATCACCAGCCCGGACGGCCTCGACATCCTGCGCCACTCCACCGCGCACGTGCTCGCCCAAGCCGTGCAACAGCTCTTCCCGGAGGCCAAGCTCGGCATCGGCCCGCCGATCGCGAACGGCTTCTACTACGACTTCGACGTCGAGACCCCGTTCGTTCCCGAGGATCTCGTCAAGATCGAGACCGCGATGCGCAAGATCATCAAGGAGAACCAGCGGTTCTCCCGTCGCGTGACCACCGATGCCGACGCGTTGGAGGAGCTGAAGGACGAGCCCTACAAGGTCGAGCTGATCGGCCTGAAGGGCAACGCCGGCGAAGCCGCGGAGGGCGCGGGTGCCGAGGTCGGCGCGGGCGAGCTGACCATCTACGACAACCTCAACCGCAACAACGAGGTCGCGTGGAAGGACCTCTGCCGCGGGCCGCACCTGCCGACCACCAAGCGGGTGCCGGCCTTCAAGTTGATGCGCAGCGCTGCGGCGTACTGGCGCGGCGACGAGAAGAACAAGCAGCTCCAGCGCATCTACGGCACCGCGTGGCCGAGCAAGGAGGAGCTCGACGAGCACCTCCACCGCATCGAGGAGGCTGAGCGCCGCGACCACCGCAAGCTCGGCCGCGAGCTCGACCTGTTCAGCTTCCCCGACGAGATCGGTTCCGGCCTCGCGGTCTTCCACCCCAAGGGTGGCGTGATCAAGCGCGTGATGGAGGACTACGTCCGCCAGCGCCACATCGAGGAGGGGTTCGAGTACGTCGGCACCCCGCACATCACCAAGGACCAGCTCTTCTACACCTCGGGCCACCTCCCGTACTACGCGGACACGATGTTCCCGCCCATGGAGTTCGAGGGATCGAACTACATGGTCAAGCCGATGAACTGCCCCATGCACAACCTGATCTACAAGTCGCGCGGGCGCTCCTATCGCGAGTTGCCGTTGCGACTCTTCGAGTTCGGCTCGGTCTACCGCTACGAGAAGTCCGGTGTCGTGCACGGCCTGACCCGCGTTCGCGGCATGACGCAGGACGACTCGCACTCGTACGTCACCGCTGAACAAGCCCCCGGTGAGATCAAGCACTTGCTGGACTTCGTGCTCGGCCTGCTCAAGGACTTCGGCCTCGACGACTTCTACCTCGAGCTGTCGACCCGTGACGACTCCAAGCCGGACAAGTTCGTCGGGTCCGACGAGGACTGGGCGATCGCGACCAAGGTGCTCGAGGACGTCTGCGTCGAGTCGGGGCTCGAACTGGTCCCCGACCCCGGCGGCGCCGCGTTCTACGGCCCCAAGGTCTCGGTCCAGTGCCGCGACGCGATCGGCCGCACCTGGCAGATGTCGACGATCCAGTACGACTTCAACCAGCCGGCCCGGTTCGAGCTCGAGTACAACGGCGCTGACGGCCAGAAGCACCAGCCGGTGATGATCCACTCGGCGAAGTTCGGTTCGCTCGAGCGGTTCTTCGGTGTCCTGGTCGAGCACTACGCCGGAGCGTTCCCCCCGTGGCTCGCCCCGATCCAGGTGCAGGCGATCCCGGTCGCCGACACGTTTGCGGACTACCTGTACGACGTGGCGAAGCAGATGAAGGCGGCCGGCCTGCGCGTCGAGGTCGACGACTCCGACGACCGGATGCAGAAGAAGATCCGCAACGCGCAGCTGCAGAAGGTGCCGTTCATGCTCATCGCCGGTGCGGACGATGTCGAGGCGGGCGCCGTGAGCTTCCGCTACCGCGACGGACGACAGGACAACGGTGTGCCGATCGCCGACGCCATCGCTCGGGTCCTCGAGGCCGTCGCCACCCGTTCGCAGGTCTGATCGTGAAGCGGCGGGCGTCGGTCGCGGCCTCGTCGGTCCTGTTGCTCCTGCTCGCAGGGTGTGGCGGAACCGACCCGACCGCGGGCGCGCCGCCGCGCCCGCCGGCCAGCACCGCCACGACGGAAGCAACGTCGGCCACCGACACCGGTCGTCCCGGAGGCGACGCCGGTGATCCCGGCGCCGACGCCAGCAACCTGGCCGAGGCTGCGGAGAACCTGGCTCGCGAGGGCAACCAGCCCACCAGCAACATCGCCCCGCGGGACGGCGAGGTCCTCGGCGGCGACGTGAGCTGGCCGCAGTGTCCGAAGGGAATGGGGATCCCCGAGAAGCAGGGCCTCGGCATGCCGATGCCGCTGCCGGCGGCGGAGTACGTCGTACTCGGATTGACCAACGGCCCGGGCTTCACGCCCAACCCGTGCCTGGCCGACCAGGTGAAGTGGGCCAAGGACAACGACGTCCTCGTCGCCGTCTACGCCGTGTCGAGCTATCCCGACAAGGCCACCCTCGCCAAGTACGGCGCCGACGGCCCGCACGACGCGTCGACGAAGATCGGTCGCCTCAAGAACGTCGGCTACCAGCAGGCTCGCTTCAACATCGGCACCATGGGCCAGGTCGGCCTGCTCAGCCCGATCGTCTGGATCGACGTCGAACCGGTCCCGGTCTTCGAGTGGAGCGACGACCTCCAGGCCAACGCCGCGGTCATCGAGGGCGTCGCCCGCGGGTACGTCGACGCCGGCTTCCGGATCGGCGTGTACTCGACCCCCAGCCTCTATCAGCGCGTCGTCGGCGACCTGGCCCTCGGGGGAGTCCCGGAGTGGCGGGCCGCCGGACAGACCTCCCGCACGGAGGCGCGGAATCGCTGCGGCGACGACTGGTCGATCCAGGGCGGGCCCGCCGTCATGGGTCAGTGGGTCGAGGAACGCCGGGACCAGAACATCACCTGCCCCGGCATCGCGCGGGACCTCGGGCAGTGGTTCCACCGGTACACCTGAGGGCCGTTGGCTAGTCTGCGCATGGTGTGCCGGACCTCCGGCAGGAGGGGGCCGCACGTGGGGAGAAAAAGGACAGGGGAGTGCTGATGTCTTCGGACGACAGCCCGGAGTTGCTGGACGGGCGCCGGACCAGGTGGCAGGAGCACAACCAGGTGCGCCGGCAGGTGATCATCGACGCTGCCATCGCGGTGATGGAGCGACAGGCGCCGGGTGAGGAGATCCAGGTGCAGGCCGTGGCCGACGAGGCCAAGATGAGCCGCACCGTCATCTACCGGCACTTCGAGGACCGCACCGATCTCGACCGGGCAGTCCAGCGCCAGGTCTGTGAGGACGTCGGCGCCGCGCTGCTGCCCGCACTCTCGTACGACGGCACGCCGGACCAGATCATCCACCGGATCGTCGGCAGCTTCATCCGGTGGGCCGAGGCCCACCCGAGCCTCTACTGGTTCGCGGAGCGCGACCTCGCTGGTTGGGGTCCGAGCCCCCTGGGACAGGCCATCGAACAGGTGGCCGAGGGCATCGAGGGACTGATGGCGATCGTGGTCGGAGCCGTGGGAGTCGAGCTCAGCGACGACGACCGTGCAGCGCTCGACCCCTGGGTCTTCGGCATGATCGGCGCCGTCTTCGCGGCCGTCCGACGCTGGCTCGAGCGCGACGTGCGCGAACCCAGCATCGACACCTGCATCAGCATCCTCTCGGAGTCGATCTGGCTCCAGATCAACGGTCTGGCGCTCTCGCGGGGCATCAACCTGCCGGACCTGCCGATCGTCGACCTCCTGCAGGCGCTCTCTCCCGACAGCGAAGGGGCGTGAGCCGGGCCGTGTCCGACCTCAACCGGCTGGACCGGCTCTGGACGCCGCACCGGATGGCCTACGTGAGGGGCGAGGAGGACGTCGAACCGCCGACGCATGCCGAGCCCCGTCCGGTGTGCCCGTTCTGCCGGATCACGGCCGACCCGGCGACGTCGACCGACGACTCCCTGGTCGTCGTACGAGGGGAGACGGCGTACGTCGTCCTCAACCTGTATCCGTACAACCCGGGTCACCTCATGGTTCTGCCGTACCGGCACGTCGCCGACTACGCCGACCTGACGGACGCCGAGACCTACGAGGTCGCGGTGCTGACCCAGGCGTCGTTGCGCACCATCCGGTCCGTTTCACAGCCACAGGCGTTCAACGTCGGCCTCAACCTCGGTGAGGCGGCGGGTGGGTCGCTCTCGGGCCACCTGCACCAGCACGTGGTGCCGCGCTGGTCGGGAGACTCGAACTTCATGACCGTGATCGGTGGCACCAACACGTTGCCCCAGTTGCTGGAGCAGACCCGCGACCTGCTCGTGGACGCCTGGCACACCAGGGTCGTCGAGTAGCGACGAGCGCCAGCACGTCGCGTGTCGATGCGCGCTGATAGGTTCCGACCCGTGTTGGAGCGCTTCAAGGAGTTCTGGGGCGGGACCGTGCTGGCCCCCTTCGTCCGTCTCTTCATCCGGATGGGCATCAGCCCCGACGCGGTGACCCTCGTGGGCACGATCGGGGTGGTCGTGGGTGCACTTGCCTTCTTCCCCCGCGGCGAGCTGCTCTACGGCGTCCTGTTCATCACCGCGTTCGTGTTCAGCGACATCATCGACGGCCGCATGGCCCGAGAGCTGGGGCGGACCTCGAAGTTCGGGGCGTTCTGGGACTCGACCCTCGACCGGATCGGCGAC
>NZ_JBMCZA010000013.1:0-2006 GCF_048654705.1 Nocardioides sp. CPCC 206348 | reverse complement strand
ACCCGGAAGATCCTCAACGGGTACTGAGGCGCCGCGCGCCCAGCACCACTCCACCGAGCAGGACGAGGCCGAGCAGGACCAGGCCCCCGACCACGAGCTTGCGCTCGGTCGCCCACGGCCAGTCGGGCGCCGGGCGCCCGACCGTGAGCTGCTCGGGCGTGATCAGGTCGGCCGCGATGGTCAACCCGAGCACTCCGGGATCGACGTCGATGACCCTCTCCGCGGCGCCGTCCGGTGTGATCGCTTCGACGATCGGTGGCGGGCCGGCCTGTTCGTCGACCACTCCTTCGTGCGACAGCAACCGGCCGTCACTCAGCACGCCAAGGATTCGGGGCTTCGAGGCCAGAGTCGTTGCGGCGCGGTCCGGGCCGCCCGGCAGCTCGCGCACCATCGGCACCTCGTCACCGGTGTCGGAGTGCACGAGTGCGAACCACCGATCGCCCGCGGACCAGAGCGTGCTGATCCGCTGGTCGCCGCGCAACGAGATCCGCTCCTGCCCGGCCACCCGCCACCACAGGTTGCCGGAGATGGCGCTCAGCTCGCCCTCGTTCGACACGGCGACCACGAAGGGGACGTCGCCAGCGGGGGTCTCCTGGTCGGTCTCGATCGTCGGCTCGGGAAGTCTGGTCATGGTCGTGTCACCTGCGTCGGTGTTGACCGTGCCCGCGAGGTAGCCGTTGCTGTTGAACGTGGACGACGTCCACTCGGTGACCCGGGTACCGCCCCAAGCCAGCCATTGGCCACCTGGCGCCCAGGACACCTGGTTGACGAGCACCCGGTATGCCTGCGAGCTGTCGGAATCAACGACGTCGATCTCACGAACCGCTCCGGTGTCGAGATCGGCGATCCGGATCCCGCTTCCCTTCAGCTGCGTCCCGGAACTCGGGCCGGGCTCGACCCACCCCCATGCCAGGTAGCGCCCGTCGGGGGACAGTGCCACGGGCGGGTTGTCCATCGACACGGTGAGCTCCACGCTGGAGTCGGGGTCGGCGCCGAGCAGGCCGTCGAGGTCGAACAGGTGGTAGTCGCCGGTCGCGCCATCGACCACGACGGCCGTGCGTTCCTCGGTCACGAAGGCCGCCGCTCCGATGCCGATCTGGAACGACTTCTCGCGGTCCGTCACGTAGCGAGGTACGGCGTGGATGTGGTTCGGAACGCCGAGGCCGGCGTCGCCGGCGATCGGCGTGTGATCGTCCTGCAGCGCTGGCGTCACGACCGCGACGAGTAGCGCGATGCACGCGACGGCCGCTCCGGCAGCAAGGAGACGGGCGCGCCCGGTGGCCCGACGGCCACGGGCGTAGAGGTCGGCCGGCAGCTCGACCTGAGGCGCACCTTCCGCGATCCGGGCCAGTTCTTCGCGGAGCCGTTCGCCGCTCATGACACCCCCTCGAGCAGTTCCTCGAGGTGCGGTGCGCGCGACCGGATGCGGGCGAGGGCCTCACGCGCCGTCGACTTCACGGTCCCTGAGGAGATGCCGAGAGCGGCGCCCGTCTCCACCTCGGTCAGGTCCTCGAAGTAGCGCAACACCAGGACCGAGCGCTGGCGCGGGGTGAGCTGGGCGAGCGCGGCTTCCAGGCTCAGCCGCAGGTCGCGGTCTGCCTCACGCCCCGGGCCCGCCTTGTCGTCGTACGACGGGGTGAGGGTCTCGTTCAGCTTGCGCCGCCGCCACCACGAGATGTTCTGCGTGTAGAGGATGCGTCGCACGTACGGCTCCGGGTCACCGTTGATCCGGTGCCAGGCGCGGGCGGTCTTGAAGAGTGCTGTCTGCACGAGGTCCTCCGCGAGGTGGGCGTCCCCGGTGAGGAGGTACGCGGTGCGGGTCAGGGCCGGCGTGCGGGCATGGACGAACTCTTCGAATGCGTCCCGTGATGCGTGTGGCATGCGGCTGACCCCCCTTTCACCCGTACCTACGCGCAGGACGGGCGATCCGGGGGTGTGCCGTGCAGGAAAACCTTGGGTGGAGCCGCCTCAGCGGGCGCGGCGACCCATGCGCTCGACGTCGAGGA
>NZ_JBMCZA010000012.1:0-15209 GCF_048654705.1 Nocardioides sp. CPCC 206348 | reverse complement strand
AGACGCTCGCCCCCGGCGAGCTCGACGTCGCCGTCGTGCTCGTCCTCGATGGGCAGGACCTCCCGACGGATGAACTCATCCGTCGCAGCGACCAGGTTCTCGATCTCGTTCGGCACCGGCGACCAACCTTTCGACCCGACCGAGCGATCGCTCGGTCGTGCCCAGAGTGCCATCAGCCGGTCCGACCGTCAACCAGGCGGCCGTCAGGCGCCGACGAGCCGCCGGGCCAGGACGAGATGGCGCTCGACGAGCTCGTCCTGGGACAACGCACCATCGGGGCGGTACCAGCCAGCCACCCCGATGCACAGCGTCGCCACGGCACGGGAGGCATCCTCGACGTGCGGGACGTCGAAGGCGCCTGCCGCAACCGCCTCGCCAACCACGTCCGTGATCATCTGCTGCTGCTGGTCACGCAGCGCGACGTACCGGGAGCGGTTCTCACCCTCGAGGCTGCGGATCTCACTCGAGGCGACGAAGGCCTCCGCCTGGCGTTCGAGGTGAAACCTCAGCAATGCTTCGACCAACGCATCGAAACGGGCCGCCGGGGTGGCGCCGCTCGCACCCGCGAGCGCCGTGCGGGTACGACACAGCAGGTCGTCCATGACAGCGATCATCAGCGCCATGAGGACGTCCTGCTTGGACCGGTAATGGTGGTACAGCCCAGGGACGGACAGTCCTGCACCTGCGGCGATGTCACGGATGCTCGTCCCGTGGTAGCCCTGCTCGGCGAACGCCGTCAGCGCGCTGGCGAGCACACGCGGCAAGGGAGCCGGATCGGCGGCACTCGCAAGGGTCGACACGCCCCCACACTAGGTCCGACGGCGCGCACGTCAGCCGCGGCACTCCCCGAACCCCGGACACGCTCGACGTACGCCAGCGAGGCCATCACCGCCTGCAGCGCCGGACCCTTGGGCGCGAGGGTCGACGCCCGTGACAGATGCGTAAGTCGTATGACTGCGTTGATGCGATAGAGTCGTCACCGGGCGGAGCCCGATGGCGACACAACGTTTCGTCATGCCGCACACAAAAGGAGACAGTGATGGCCACCGACTGGCCCGGTAGCAGTGACGAGAGCTTGAAGCACACCGTCCTCGTCAAGCGCCGTCCCTCGCTGACGCGCGATCTCCCCTATGGGCCGAGCGACCTTCAATGGGTGACGAACACGGCAACGCTCGTCTACGGACCGCGCGACGCGATCCTGATCGACACCTTCACGACGGCGGCGCAGAACGAGGAGCTCGCCGACTGGGTCGCCTCCTCCGGCCGCAACCTGACGCGGATCTACGCAACCCATGGCCACGGGGACCACTTCTTCGGCGTCGGACAGCTGCTCGACCGGTTCGAGACGGCCACAGCCGTCGCGACGGCCGGAAGCGTCACGCAAGCCAGGAGGCATGTCTCACCGGAGATGTTGCACGGGTTCTGGGAGCGGCTGTTCCCCGGCGAGCTTCCTTCGCCGCTGCAAGTGCCGGACGTCATCGACTCCGCAGTGCTTGAGGTCGACGGCCATGAGCTTCACATCATCCCCACCGGTTTCACCGACACCGAAGAGACGACGGTCGTGTGGGTGCCCAGCCTGAGGTTGATCGTCGGTGGCGATGTCGTCTACAACCACACGCACCCCTACCTCGCCGAGACCACGCCCGAGACGCGAGAGAACTGGCGAGCCGCCCTCGAGCGGCTCGCGCAGCTCGACGCCCGAGTCGTCGTCGCGGGACACAAGCACAGCGACTACCCGGACGACCCGTCAGACATCGCCGAGACATTGGCCTACCTCCAGGACTTCGACGCGCTGCGCGAGAGGACCACTACCGCCGAGGAGCTCTACGCCGCCCTCCTCGACAAGCACCCGCACCGAGCGAACCCCGGGTCAGCCTGGGCGGCAGCGAAGGCGGCCCACGGCGCTTGATGCCGGAGTCCCGGGCCGGGCGGAACGAGCCCTACGCGGGGAGCCGTTCGGACCACCCAAGGATCTCGTCGAGTGCGCGATCACCGGACGACTCGAGCATCACGTCGTGGCCGGCGTCGTCGACCACCAGAGTCTCCGCTCCATAGCGTCGAGCAGTGCGGAGCTGAGTGGCGAGCGGCACCAGGCGGTCATCGGCGCCGCCGATGACAAGGACAGGCTTGTCGGTGACCGCGGGTCGACGATGGAACAGCAACTGGTACTGGACCAGCGGCGAGTCGGCCTGCAAGCGCTTCATCTCCCCCTCGTGGCCGCTCGCGTCGGCGAAGATCAATCGTTTCGGCAGGCGCATCGGAAGACCGGCGATGAAACGCATCGCCTGGACGGGATGGCGTGTCGCCACGGCAAAGACGCTCGAAAACGCGGGCCCGCTCGGAATCGAGGACACCAGGACCGCTCCGCGCACGTTTCTCGAGACGCCCTCGGCCATGAGTCGCTGGACCACCAGCCCTCCGAGCGAGTGACCCACCAGCACGACCGGCCGGGGCGCGAGATGCTCGACGGTCCGACGCACATCGCGAACATAGGCCGAGATGGTCGCCCCACGGACGGTTCCCCCGCTGCCCCCGTGACCGCGACAAGACAGCGCCCAGCTGTCGACTCCCCGATCCACAGCCAGAGCTTGCCACCGGTCCCAGCACCAAGCGCCATGCCCGAGGCCGTGCACGAAGAGGAGCGCCACCTCCCCACCGCTCGATCGCGCCTGTCCGCTGACCAGTTCGATGTCGCAATCGTCCGGATCGGCAGCTGTTCCAGTGATGTAGTCGATGTAGCCGGTCACTCGACGAATGGTACGGCGCCCGTACGACATATGCATACCCTTTTCGCCTATGTTCCCGGAGCAATCGTGAGCCATCGAGACGCTCAGCCCGCACACGCTCGCGCGAGAGGAGCCTGAAGTCTTATGTGACAGAGGTGTTTTCGTTACACTTGCGTTTACGCGCAGATCGCGCGGCGAGAGGAGACAGACCATGGCGACCGAGCTCCAGTACGAGGTCCACGTCGAGCCCCAGATACCCCAGTCGGGGCGAGGGCCGCTGCCCGACGGCAGCACCCGAATGTGGTCGCCCATCTCCAGCACCCTGATCATGGGGCGCAAACAAGCGATCCTGGTCGACCCACCGATGACCAGCACGCAGGCGCAGGCCGTCGTTGACTGGGTGCTCGCGGCCGAGCGACAGCTGACGGGCATCTACATCACCCACGGACATGCCGACCACTGGCTCGGAGCGATCGCCCTCGTCGAGCGATTCCCCGACGCGGTCGTCTACGCCACTGCAGACACGCAACGGATGATGAAGATCCAGGGCTCCCCTGAGTTCCGAGCCAGCTTCTGGGACAAGATCTTCCCGGGCCAGCTGCCGGTCGGCGAGCTCGACGTGCAGGTGATCGGGGCAGACGGCTTCCAGCTCGAAGGCGTCCAGTTGCAGCCGGTCGAGGTCGGCCACACGGACACCGACGACACGACCATGCTCCACGTCGCCGACATCGGCCTGCTCGTGGCGGGCGACGCGGTGTACAACGGCGTTCACCCCTACCTCACCGAGTCCGGCGGAATACCGGGAATCGACTCATGGCTCGCCGCGCTCGACGTCGCCGCAGACCTCGCCCCCCGCGCCGTGGTCGCCGGCCACAAGGCGCCCGACGCACCGAACGACCCCGCCCAGATCGACGACACTCGACGCTACCTCGAAGATGCACGCGAACTGCTGGACAGCGCGAGGGATGCGCAGACCTTCTACGACGGAATGCTCGCCCGGCACCCCGACCGGATCAACCCCGGCGCCTTGTGGGGCGCCGCGATCACGCTGTTCCCCGCGCCCGGGGCATAGCAACGAGCGCAGTGCACTCCCGGCGCAGCAGGGCGCCGTCCCTCCTGCTCGTCCCTAACGACAGGAGGGACGAGCAGGAGGCTCCAGGGGGTCAGCGGCCTTGGAACTCGAACGCCGGACGGGGCGCACCGGAGACGTAGGCGTCGACCGCAGCGGGCAGGACCTTACGGACGTCCTCGGTCTCGAAGAGCGGCATCGCGATGTCGAACATGGCGTCGTCGGTCCCCAGCGCACCGACCGCCTCCCAGGTCCGCAGGAGCGCCTTGTGGGCAGCATGAGCACGAGTCGGACCGGCGGCGAGACGAACCGCCAACGCGCGCGCCCGATCCTCCACCTCGTCATCAGGGACGACGTGGTTCACGATCCCCACCTCAGCCATCCGACGGGCGTCGACCTGCTCGGACGTCATCGCCCATTCGAGGGCCCGCGCGCGTCCCGCTCGGGCCGCGACTCGATAGACGCCGCCGAGCAGGGTGACGATTCCGATCGTCTGCTCCGAGTGCGCGAACCTCGCCGACTCGCCCGCGAAGATGACGTCGGTGCGCAGGGCCAGCTCGAAACCGCCGCCCGAGCACAGGCCGCGCACCGCGGAGATGACTGGCAGCGGGACGCGCTCCAACCGGTTGAACGCGGAGATGTAGCCCTCGAACTTGCCTCGGAGCTCGGCCAGCTCCATGTCCGGCCACGGCGTGATGTCGCCACCACAGCTGAAGTCGTCGCCCACCGAACGGAGCAGGATGGCCCTGGCGCCGTCGACATGAGCTCGGTCAATGGCCGCGAGAAGCTCCTCGCAGATCTGGTCGCCGATGCGGTTCTGCGGCGGGTTGTCCAGGACGAACTCTGCCACCGAGTCCTGGATCGAGTAGTGCAGGTGCGGCATGACTGGCTCCTTAGCGGGCGAGCGCCCTTCTGTGGGATGTCGGGTGTGCAGCACCACGGCCGCAACGGACTCCGCGCCATGGCGGCGCATCCTGTGACATTAGCAAACACGTTTTGCCTCTGTCGACACTCAGCGTCGACGAGGTTCGGGAGGCTGTTCCTTCAACGCATGCATATGGTATACACCTCTGTCATGAGCGACGCCCTCAAACCGGTCGTGACGCCGCTCGCGCCGACCGACTTCCTCACCCGTTCGGCCACCGTCCACGCGGACCGGACAGCCGTCGAGGCGGCGGGCAGCTCGCTCACCTACGCCGAGCTCGCGGGCCGCGCCGCCCGGGCCGCTGGAATGCTCGTCGACCTCGGCCTGCGGCCGGGCGGCCGGGTCTCGGTGCTGGCGCCGAACTCCCTGGCGATGCTGGAGGCGCATTTCGCCGTCCCCTGGGCGGGGGGCGTGCTGAACGCACTCAACACCCGCCTGAGCGCCGCGGAGCTGCGCTACATCCTCGAGCACGCCGGCACCAGCGTGTTGATCGTCGACAGGTCACTGAGGCGGCTTGCCGAAGAGGCCGCCAAGGAACTCGTCACTCCCCCCCTGCTCCTTGTCGCTGGAGACGACAGCGAGTACGAGCAGTTGGTCTCACAGGCGACGGAGCTCCGCACGGACGTACCCGACGAGACGGACATGATCGCGCTCAACTACACCAGCGGTACGACCGGACGGCCGAAAGGCGTCATGTACTCGCATCGCGGCGCCTACCTGCAGTCGATGGCGATGGTGATGCACCTCGGGGTCACCGCGCGGTCGTCGTACCTGTGGACACTGCCGATGTTCCACTGCAACGGGTGGACGTTCCCCTGGGCCATTACTGCCGCCGGCGGCCGTCACGTGCTGCTCGAGCGGCCCGACCCGGAGGCAATCTGGCAAGCACTGGAAGGCGGAGTCACGCACCTGTGCGCAGCGCCGACGGTCCTCAATCGACTGGCCGCGTTCGCCGAAGGGCGGCGACTGGAGCACGCGGTGACCGTCGCCACCGGCGGCGCGCCACCGTCTCCAGCGCTTCTTGGCACCCTCGGCGCTCTCGGCATCGAGGTGGTCCACGTCTACGGGCTCACCGAGACCCACGGGCCCGCCGCCATCTGCGACTGGCGCCCGGAGTGGGACACGCTCCCCGCCGAGGAGCGTGCCGGCCTCAAGGCGCGTCAGGGCGTAGCCAACGTCATCAGCCAGCCGCTGCGCGTCCGGGCATCCGGACGCGACGTGCCCGCAGACGGGACCACCGTCGGGGAGATCCAGTTCCGTGGGAACAACGTGATGCTCGGCTACTACAAGGACCCTGGGGCCACCGCGGCGGCGCACGACGGCGAGTGGTTCCGGACCGGCGACCTCGGAGTGCTGCACCAGGACGGATACGTGGAGATCCGCGACCGCGAGAAGGACGTGATCATCTCCGGAGGGGAGAACATCACCTCGATCGAGGTCGAGCAGGCCCTCGACTCCCATCCAGCCGTCCTCGAGTCCGCCGTTGTCGGTGTGCCAGATCCGGAATGGGGCGAGGCAGTCATCGCGCACGTCGCGCTGCGTCCGGGGGGCAGCGCCACGGAGGCCGAGCTCATCGCCCACGTCAAACAGCGCATCGCGAGATTCAAGGCGCCGCAGCGAGTCGTCTTCGGCGACCTCCCGAAGACCGCGACCGGAAAGATCCAGAAGTTCAAGCTTCGCGCTTGCGCGCAAGACGACGACTCGAGCGAGCCGAACGAGTCGGATCGTCAGCACGGAGAAACATAGGCGAAATGGTTTAGGCGCTGTCATCCGGTAGGCTGGACGCATGACCTGGACGGCAACATCGCGATACGGGCTGGACGTGGCCCCCGACGGACTTGCACTCGTGCACGACTTCCTCAGCACCGGTTCCGCCGGTCGCCCCCGCCAACCGGACCTGCTCTCCGACCCTTCACTGGCGACGGAGTGGCTGAGCGACGCGCTGACCGCGTGGGCTCGACAGTGGAGCGCCCCGGTCCTCGACGAGGTCGACCTCGGCACGCTCACCGACCGGGATCTGACCATCCTGCGACGGGTGCGCGATGAGCTGATCGGATCCCTTCGCACGCATCTCGACGGGGGCGACACGGTGGCTGACAACGGCGCACGCGCCGGCCTCGCCGATCTGCAAGTAGGCGTGGAAGCTCGATTCGAGCCCGACGGCACGGTGTACTTCAAGCCGAAGGGCCGCGGCTGGAGAATGCTGCTCGGGCCGGTTGCACTCGAGATCGGGCGCGCCCAGGACGCCGGGGCGTGGACACGCCTCAAGAGCTGCAAGAACGACCGGTGCCGCGGAGTCTTCTACGACCGGTCGCGCAACAACAGCGGCGTCTGGCACGACGTACGGACATGCGGCAACGCGGCCAACCTTCGCGCATCGCGTGCGCGGCGCCGCGCCACTGGGCAGGCAGGCACCGAGTCACAGGCGAGTTAGCCGCGAGGTGCTACTCGACCACCGATCCGGACGCCGACCATGACGCTTGGTCCACCGGCGAGAAGTCCTCATCGAGCACGTCGAGCCGCTTCATGCGGCTGCCCGAGTGGCCCAGCAGCAGGTCGTCCTGCAGCGGCGTCGTGAACACAGTGTTCACCAGCGTGTACTCGGCGGCGAGCCGTCCGACGACCGGCAGCGCCGCGGTGTCGACCCGGTAGCCGCCGTCACGGTCCAGGCAGACGTCGTCGCGGATGTGAAACCGTCGCACCTCGCCCCACACGACAAAGTCGGTCTCGCCCACGGGGATCATCCGTTCCACGGTGCACTCGAAGGAGACGGGTGCCGACGCCACGCGGGGAACGCTGATCACCTCGCACGGGGCCTTCTCGAGACCCAGCGCGTCGAACTCGTCGACGTCGGGCGGGAACTCGAAGGCGCTGCGGTGGGCGGCGTGCGAGTTCGGCAGCGTCACCAGGTTCGTGGCGAACTCGCCGGTCTCGCGCATGTTCAGCAGCGTGTCCTTCAGGGTCCCGTCGGAGCGAGGCTGCATGGACAGGGAGACCATGGGCGGCTTGCGCCCAACTGCTGTGAAGAAGGAGATCGGCGCCAGGTTGGCGACCCCGGAGGTGGATTGAGTGCTCACCCACCCGATGGCCCGCGGCACGATCGTGCCAATCAAGAGCTTGTAGCCGGCTTCGGCGTCCAGATCGGACGCATCGATGATCATCAGGTCTCGCCTCACAGTCGGATTGGCTTGCAGTGAGACGCAACTGTATAGCAGACACCTCTGTCGTCAAGATCGCTTCGCGCCCACGTTGCCGCAATCTGGGGCAAAGTTTCAGATCCCGCTTGTGTGACGCAGGCAACGAGCGTACGGTTCAGTCAATCCCGAGGAGGAACCGTGACTACTGAGCTGCCCGACCGACCCCTTGTCGTCCTGATCCACGGATATCTCGACAACCCGACGGTGTGGCGCGACGTCGCGCCGGCCCTGGAGGCCGAAGGCTTCCGCACGATCGCCCCTGCGCTCCTGGCCGATGACGACGAGCTGACACTCGACAAGTTCGCCGCGACGGTGGTCGCGGCCACCACCGCGGCACTGGACGAAGACAGCTCCGACGGGGTCGTGCTCGTGGGACAGAGCATGGGCGCGCAGGTGGCCGAGCTGTCGGCCCGCGCTCTCGGCGACGGCGTGCGAGCCCTGGTGCTCGTTGCTCCCGTCCCGCTGGGAGGGCTGGCCCTCCCCGACGAGGTGGCGGGGCCCCTGCGAGGCTGCGGTGGGAACGCAGAGATCCAGCGGGCGTTGCGCACCCAACTGTCCGTCGCCCTCAGCACCGATGGTCTGGAGCACCTTGTCCGGATCGGAGTCGACGTACCGAGCGAGCGTGTCGAAGGCTGGTTCGATGCATGGGCGGCGGGCGACCCCGGCGCCGCCGGACAGGCTCCGCCGACCGTGCCGACCCTGGTGCTCTCCGGCGCCGACGACCCGTTCGTCAACAAGGACATCCTCGGACTGATCGAGTCACGCTTCGCGGACGCGGTCCAGAGCAACCTGCCCGGCGTCGGTCACTGGCCGCACGTCGAAGCGCCGGACGCGGTGGCAGCCGAGCTCGTCTCCTTCCTGGACAGCGTGCTCGCCGCGGGTGAGGGCGGAGCCGGTGACGTCACCGAAGCGGCCTGGACCGGCGCCTTCGAGGAGAAGCGGGACGACTCGTTCGCGGCGACCCTCGCGGTGGACGTGGTCCTGCATGCGTCCGTGCTGTACCGCCCCGTCGTCGGGCGCGACGACGTCTCGTTCGTGATGGGCGAAGCCAGCCAGATCTACCAGGACCTCCAGTTCGTGCACCAGGCCCAGAGCGGCCATCTCACCTTCCTCGAGTGGCACGCGACCACCCACTCCGGCATTGCGCTCGAAGGCGTCACCGTGCTGGAACGCGACGACACGGGACTGATCGCGCGCGTCGCGATCCACCACCGCCCGCTTGAAGCAGCACTGGCGTTCTCTGCCGAGCTGCGCGAGCGCACGATGACCGGCATCGGCGACGGCTACCTGTGGAGTGGCACGGCCCGGCCCTGAACGAGCCTCCTTCAGACCACCAGCCCCATCGAACGAGGAATCTCCTGTGCCCCTTGAAGACGAACGCGGCCCCTTCGATGTGATCGTCGAACGCGGCGCCGTCATGCTGACCAGGGATGGCAAGCGGCTCTACGCCGACGTCTACCAACCACGTGGCGTGGCGAAGTTCCCGACCCTGCTTCGCAGGACGCCGTACGGCAGGACCCAGAACGACCTCGCCGAGGCCTTCAACGAAGCCCACTTCTTCGCCTCCCACGGGTATCTCGTCGTGGTGCAGGACACCCGCGGACGTCATGGCTCCGAAGGCGTCTGGCATCCCTTCGTCTACGAGGCGCGCGACGGGTACGACGCCGTCGAGTGGGCCGCCTCACTCCCCCAGTCCAACGGGCGGGTCGGGATGTTCGGCCAGTCCTATGGAGCCCTCTCGCAGTACCTCGCTGCCAGCCAGCGTCCACCGCACCTCGTCACGGCGGTACCCGTCTCGGCGTACCTGGGCGCGTTCGAGAACTACTGGTACAACCGGGGCGCTCTCGAGCTGAGCTGGACGCTCAGCTACTTCATGAACATGGCCACCGACGTGCTCACCAAGCTCGGGGACACACGTCGTCTGGCCGAGCTCGAGAAGATGAAGAGTGACCCGGACGTCCGGTTCGCGCCCCTCACCGACGAGGCGCTGCGTCACCTGCCGTTGACGGACTGGATCGACAGGTTCGGAGCTGGAGCGCCCTTCCTCGCCGACATCCTCCACCACGACAAGGACGACGCCTACTGGTGGGCGGTGGACCTTCGGCGGCAACTGCACAACATCGACGTGCCAATGCTGCACGTGGGCTCGTGGTACGACATCGCCAACGGGGACACACCCCAGTACTTCCGCGGGATCAGCGAGCACGCCATGTCCGTGACGGCGCGGGAGAACCAGGCGCTCCTCATGGGTCCCTGGTCCCACCTGCTGCCGTTCAGCCAACCCACCTCGGGCGGCACGGGAGACATCGATTTCGGACCCGAGGCCGCCTTCCCCTTGCTGCAGACGCAGCTCGAGTGGTTCCACCACTACGTCCGCGATGGAGGCACCGCTCTTCCGCGTCCCCCGGTGAGCCTCTTCGTCATGGGTGACAACACGTGGCGCCACGAGGAAGCGTGGCCGCTCGAGCGGGCGCGGACCACGTCCTGGTACCTCCACAGCAACGGCGACGCCAACGGCGCCGAGGGCGGAGGAACCCTGGAGCTCGGTCGGGCGGAGGAAGCCCAGGCGCCCGACACCTACGTCTACGACCCGGAGGACCCCGTACCTTCCGCCGGGGGTCGGTACGTCGGTGGCGGCGTGCGCGACCAGCGCGTGAAGGCGGGACGCCAGGACGTCCTGCACTACACCTCCGCTCCGCTGCCCGAGGACCTCGAGATCACCGGACCGTTGCAGCTCGAACTGCACGCGTCGACCGACGCGGTCGACACCGACTTCGTCGCGATCCTGTGCGACGTGCGACCCGACGGATTCGTTCAGAACCTCGCCGAAGGACTCGTGCGTGGCCGCTTTCGCGACAGTTACGACGAGCCGGCCCTGCTGGTTCCCGGTGAGGTCTACCAGTTCACGATCGAGCTGGGGAACATCAGTCATGTCCTCAAGGCGGGGCATGCTCTGCAACTACTCGTGACCTCCAGCGACTTTCCCCGCTGGGACCGCAACACCAATACCGGCGACCGTCCGGCGGTGGCGGCGCGCACGCAAAGGGCCCAGCAGACCATCCTGCACGACAGAACCCATGCCTCTCGCGTTGTCCTCCCGGTGGTTCCGGGCGCACGCAGCGGCTCGGACGCGCGAACGGGTACCAGTGCGTCACATCCGGCGTCTCCCCACCCTCAGGAAACGGACTGACAGATGAAGCTCTCCTGCGTTTTCGCTCCCACGATGGACACCCCAGACCACATCGCCATCGCCGAGAATCTCGGGTACGAGAGAGCGTGGATCTTTGACACGCCACAGCAGAGCCCCGATGTCTTCATGACGTTGGCGCGCGCTGCCGAGCGGACGACCCGAATCGGCCTCGGCCCCGGCGTTCTGGTGCCGAGCCTTCGCCATCCCATGTCGGCAGCCGCGGCAACCGCGACGCTCGCCACGCTTGCGCCGGGACGTGTTGCCGTCGCCTTCGGGACCGGGTTCACCGGCCGCAGGGCAATGGGCCAGAACGCGCTGCCCTGGGACTTCGTGTCGCGCTACATCGTCGCCTACCGCGGTCTCATCAAGGGTGAGATCGTCGAGTGGGAGGGTGCCAAGATGCGCATGTTCGATGCCCCGGATGACCTTGCGCATGCGGCCTGCGACGTACCCGTCCTGCTGTCGGCCATGGGGCCGAAGGGCTTTGACATCGCTCGATCACTGGAGCTCGATGGCCTGATGTCCTTCGGGAACGCTGTTCCGGGCATGGCGGACTTCGACTGGAGCGTCGTCCAGGTCGGCGGGACCGTGCTCGCTGACGGCGAGGACCTCGGTTCCGAGCACGTGCGCTCGGCAGCGGGAGGCGCCTGGGCGATCAGCTACCACGCCGTCCACGACTTTCAGGGTGGTCTCGGCGCCGTGCGCGCTGCGTTGCCCGGCGGGGACGCGTGGGCCGACGTGATCGAGAAGACCCCCGAGAAGGACCGGCACTTCGCCATTCATGACGGTCACCTGATGCACCTCAACGAGGCCGATCACGCCGCCTGGGATGCAGGCGGGAGCGCGATCATCAGGGACGTGACGTTCACGGGTGACGCCGGAGCCCTCCGAGCGCAGGTCGAGGACCTCGCCGGGCAAGGCGTCACCGAACTCGGGATCATGTCGTCTGGGTCCGATGTCCCGGGTGAGCTCGAGGCCTTCGCCAAAGCGCTCGGATGAGGTCTCCACGCCTGGCTCGACCCGCGGCGGCCGGGCCGTGAACATCCACGTGCCACGCGGTCAAGCGGGGTCAAGCTCGATGTGACGACGTCTCGTCGGAGACATCGCACATCGAGGCCCATGCGCTCTCGGGTCATCCAGAGCAACCACAGAACGCCGGACCAGGTGGAACTACGGCGAACCCTGGCACTTCAGCATTCGCCGCTCTCCTCACTCGGGAGGCATGGTCGCCTGGAGCCACGAGTTCGCTCCCTGGAAGGCGGTCCTCGCCTGCCGGAACGCATTCAGGTCATGTCCCAGACCAGGCACGAGGACCGAAGTGACCGACGGCGCGTCGGGGAAGTAGGCGCGTTCCTGCGCGACGACGCGCGCGTCCGAGGAACAGTCGGTCCCCAGGTCAAGGAGGGACTGGCTGCAGAAGATGCCGTCCAACGTGCCGTTCACGAGCAGCACTGGCACGTCAATCTCGAGGCGGGTCGACAAGACCACGGGGAGGCTGGCGATCTCCTCGACGGTGTAGGTGCCCTTGGTCGCTTCGTCGCGCTCGATGATGCGCGAGTCAACGTCCGTGCCGGGCGCATAGAAGAGGCGGCGATGCGTGCCGGGGCGGGGCGTCTGGTAGCCGGGATCCAGCAGGGTCCCAGCGAACTGCGCGTCGAGGACCGCCGGGTACGAACTAGCGGCGATGTTGAGCATCGCATCGACATTCATCTTGTGGCTGAAGCCTGTGAGGATCACGGCGTCGACATCCCGGAAGCGGGAGACCTCGATCATGCTGATGAGGCTGCCTCCAGAGTGACCCACCAGCGCGACCTCCGAGAACACGACCCGGTGGCCGCCTGGGGCTGGCACGTCACCTGCACGGAGGGCCTGGACCAGGTTGTGGAGAGCGGTCGAGTTCGACGTGATGTCCACGAAGGCGCTCAGTGGGTGGCTGCTGCGACCGCTGCCGAGCCGGTCGATCGCAACCGTCGCGTAGCCGGCGCGGGTGGCGTGATACTCCCACGAGTATGTGTTGGCGCCAGGGTCTGCGGGATCTGCGATGTTCCAGTAGCGGTGGTCGTAGGTGATCCCGTGGACAAGCACCTGAACGCCCCGCGGAACCCTGCCCGCCGGAAGGCAGAGCTTCACCCAGAGGTACTGGCCGCTCACCTCCTGATCGAACGTCAGGCCCAGACCTCTGCCAGGCGTGACCACAATGCCCGGCTGAAGATCGACCGGGATCCGGCTGGTCTCGCACACACGGTCGTTGTTGGGAGCCGTTGATGATGCGACGACGACGGGGTCGCTTGCAGGTCCAGCGTGCGCCGGCTCCCACGCCGTCGCGGGAGCGGCACACGCAAGCGCCATCGCACCAACCATCCACGTCAGGCGGGAGCGCCGCCCGGAAACTCGCGCCCTCATCATCGGTCGCACCTGCCCATCTGTCGTCACCAACGGAAGACTGAACCGTATCGATGTTGCTTGCGTCACACAAGAGGCCGCCATGCTCGGATGGCCAACTTCGCCGCAAATCCTTGACGACAGAGGCAAATAGCATACAGTTCAGTCTCAAGTGCTGTCGATCACATCGGGGTCCTCGGCGTCATCGAACCCGCAGGTATCCGAATCCGGAGTAGACGCGGCCAACCCACAGGGCTGCCGCAGCACTTCATGTCGAAGGGAAAACAATGCGTTCCATCAAGTTCCACGCTGCGCCCTCCATCACGCTCCTCGCGGCTCTCGTCGCGGTGAGCGGTGCATTCGCCGGGGCCGCTCAAGCCCTTCCGGGGACGCAAAGCAAGCTCACCCCCGTCGGCGGCGGCAGCGGCGGCGGGACGATCGGGATCTCGCCCACCGCACACGACGTCGTCGGGCCCGACACCTTCGACGGCCAGGGGACGGTCAACGTGCACGGCCTCGCACCCAACACGGGCTACAAGATCCTGCGCTGGGTCGACCTCAACCCGGACGGGGTCTGCACGGGCACAACGGCATTGCCGTTCCCGGGCGACCCGACCCTGACGACCTCGAACGGCGGCGCGGGCGCGCTGCACTTCCAGATCAGCCGCGGCGCACCGTTCGTCGACGGCCTGCGCTACGACGTCATCGCTCGTGTCGTCGACCTCGCTGGCAACACAGTCCTCGAAAGCGATTGCCTCCCCTCCGTGGTGAAGTAGCCGTGCATCGCCCGCTCGTTCGTGGGGCGGGCACCCCGAGACCTATCTCGATGGACGCCTTTGTGAAAGGGAAGCAATCCATGACGACATTCCTTCTCCTCCACGGCGGGTTTCACGGCGCCTGGTGCTGGCGTCGCGTCATCGAGCACCTCCCGGCCCGAGACGTGGTCCATGCGCCGACATTCACAGGTCTCGCCGAACGGTCGCATCTCGATGCGCCCGGGATCGGTCTGGACGTCTACGTGGCCGACGTGTTGAACCTGATCCGCTGGGAAGAGCTCGACGACATCGTCCTGGTCGCGCACTCGTTCGGAGGGATCGTCGCCACCGCCGTTGCGGACGCCGTGCCGGAGCGAATTCGATCGCTGATCTACCTTGACGCCTTCATTCCCCAAGACGGCCAGTCACTCGAAGACCTCGGCTGGCCGCCTGCCGAGCCCGGCGTGACTCCCGTGCCGCCGCCGCCTGCTGCGATGTTCGGCCTGCTGGGTCCGGACGGCGAGTGGGTCGACCGCCAGCTCACCCCCCAGGCCGCGAGGACGGCGACCGACAAGGTCGTCCTCACCGGCGCCCACGAGGCTGTGGACCGCACGTACGTTTTCGCCACAGGCTGGGGCAGCCTGCCGCACTTCCTGACCAACCGAGACCTGGCCCGAGCGTCCGATGACTGGAGAGCGTACGACGTCGACGGCAGTCACGAACTCATGATCGACCGGCCGGCCGAGGTCGCCAAGATCCTGGTCGAGACCGCGGAACGAACGCGGGGCGCCCGTCGCGTGAGCTGAGCGGCGCGCCTCGGCGGAACCCTTTCGTTTGACACGTCAACTGGCCCATACATCGACCAGCCAACGCCGGTCACGGGTGAGGTTCTGCATCCACTCCGCGGCCCGGTCGGGCGTGACACCGTGCATTGCGCTGCGCAACTCGAGGAGCGTTGCCCGGAC
>NZ_JBMCZA010000011.1:0-7236 GCF_048654705.1 Nocardioides sp. CPCC 206348 | reverse complement strand
GGATTCTTACGAACCCGATAAGCAGTCCATATGTCGACGACAGCCACTCATCGGCTTCTCGCTGATGTTTACGGTAGCGACTCTTGTTTGCCTTGACTTCGATAAGTATTGATAGGCCCTTGTACACCAGCGAGATATCAAATATTCGGATCTGCATCTTGCCGAGCTTGTTGATGAAGCGAACGTAGTTGAGGCCAGTGCGGCCTCGATGCACGTCCGACACTCCCTTGATCTTGCGAAACATCGCTGCGACTCGCTTCTCGCCCAGCTCGCCCTTCTCGTGGCTTGTGTATTTGTGCCAGATCGCAATGTAACCGTCTGGCACGCCGGGTCGATTCGGATCCCTTCCTTGCTTTATTTCGCTGCAGAAGATTAACGGCCGCGGGCACGCCCCAGAGGGATCCTTCTCATTGATTGGATCTTGTGGGTATGCGTACGGAGTGTTGTTGGCCCCGGCGATGGAGTCGACCGAGAGGAATGCGCCGGTATCAGGGTTGTAGAGCCGGAGGCCCATAAGTGTGAGGCCCGCGAGGCTGTCTGTGGAGCGCTGGAGTTCGCCGAGCCAGCCGTAGCGGCGGTCCGGTGTGCCCGATAGTGGGTTGCCGTACTCGTCGGTCTCTCCGTAGGCCTCAACTGTTCCGGCGCTGGTGGTCGACGCAACGATGTCGCCATGTGGGTTGATGATCTGGAAGGTGACGGCTCCGCCGGTCACTTCCGCTGCGAGTCCCCTGCCTGGGGGAGCGACGTACTTCGTAGCGACCCAACTTGCCCCGGTGTCCGTCGAAGTCTCGATGCTGGACGGTGAGTCACTCGTGCTGCTGTAGCGATATCGCGATCGCTTGGTCTCTGTGCCGTCCGTCTTGAAGGTGATGCTCGAGATTCGTCCGCCTGGGTCGAGTTCGTAGTCGACCGTCTTGGTTTCAGTGTCACCGCCTGCGGTCACGTCCTGAGTCTGTGACGCGACCATGTCGTTGGCCCGATAGGCCACGGTCAGTGCCCCCGCGGCACCTACTGTGGTGTCGGTCGTCGGGACTGTCAGCGTTCGTCCGAGTGGGTCGTAGCTGTAGCCGGTGTTGGTGACCCTGCTTGCCGTGTCGTAGGTGGTGGTCTTGGTGGATGCCGAAGTCGACTGACATGCCCCTCCGGCGCCTGGAGGGTGCGACGCCAGCGAGGTCCGTTCAGAAGAGGCGCTGAATCCGTAGACCCGGGTGATGCAGCCGTCGGCGCGGGTGTCGACGGCTGCGGTGAGTCGGTCGAGTCCGTCGTAGGTGAAGACCTGTGACGAGGCTGGTGAACTCTGCAGCAGAGCTCTGCCACGGACGTCGTTGCTGGCCGTGAAGGCCAGGACAGTCCCGCTTGAGTTGCTGTAGGTGATTCCGGTTGGGCCGCCGATCTCGTCGGTGTGGTACGTCGCAGCAAGTCCGTTGGGGTACGACAGTTCTTCTAGGGTTCCGTCGGTGGCGTACTGGTAGCCGAAGGAGCCGACGCCGTTATCGACGGTCACGCCGGTAAGGAGGCTGTGTGCGTCGTAGGCGTACGACGTCGAGGTGGTCCCGGTGTCGCTCGTAGCGAGGCGCCCGGTCGCGTCGTAGGTGGTTGCGGCGGTGTTTCCGGTTACGTCTTGATACCCGGTCTCGCGACCCCATGCGTCGTAGGACGTCGTCACGGTGCCGGTGCTGCCTGCTGAGGCGGTCACAGTGGTCGATAGACCTGTGGATACTGCGTACCCGTAGGTGTTGGTGATGGTGTCGGCAGCGACCTCGGAGCCACCCACCACCACCGAGGAGGAAAGGACGCGTCCGAGGTTGTCGTAGGTCTTTGTGGTGGTCCGTGTGCCTGCGCCGCCCGAGAGTTCCTGCACGCTGGTTGGGTTCAGTTCGTCGTCGAACCCTGCGTGGTAGGTGATCGGCGTCGTGGTGCCAGCGGGCTGTGCGGCCGGCCCGGTCTTGCAGACCATTCCGTCCCAGGCCGGCTTTCCGCCACAGGCCCCAGAGCCGTCAGCGGTGTAGTAGGTGGTTGTCGTTGACCGGGCGTCGTTGCCGGCGCCACTACCGTCTGTACCGCCTCCAGGCTCCCGGGTCTCAATCGACCGGCCGTCGGAGTCGAATCGGTTGGTCGTCGTTGACCATGTCGAACCGGTGACCTTGACGGACGTGGAGGTCGGTGTTCCGAGCACCCAACCATCGCCATCGCCAGACACGACCGGGGCGTATCCGTATGTCGTGACCTTGGTGTCGTGATCCGCGGTGCGGTCCGCTGTGGCGGTGCTGAAGGTCTCCTTCACCACCAGGCCGACCCCGTCGCCGCCGATGCCGCCAGGGCGGCCCGCGAGGAGGCTTGGATCGACGCCGGGGTCATCGTCGTACGTAAACGCGGCGTGGGTACGGAAGTAGCCGACCGTGCCGTCGTCCAGGCTGGCGGTGTGAGCCGGGCCGTACTCGTCAATGGCCCGGGTGCCGACCGTGTCGGCGTTGCCCCAAGTGTTGAAAACGGTGAACGACGATGCCTCAAGTGCGACCATCGGCCGGTCGACCAACGGGGCAGCCTGAACCCGTGCCCAACCGGTGGCGTCGAGCGATTGCCTCGTGTTTCCGGCAGCGTCGACCCAATCGGTACTGAGAAGCCATCCGTCGGGACCGAAGGCCGCCGTGTTGGTGGTATTGCCGGACCGATCGGTATAGAAAAGGTCGGCCTTGGTGACATCAGCAGTGCCGTTGTAAGGCTGGTAGACCGCGTAGACCTTGGTCGGCACCACGGTCTGCCCCCACTCGCTAACCTTCGCTGCCGTCATCGACGGGAGCCCTGCGCTAGCGGGCGTCAGGCTGTAGTCGATCGACCACGTTGCGTCGCCGCCGCCGGACGCTGTCGGGCGTTCGCGCTTGACGTTCTCGAGTCGACCGATGGTGTCGTAGGCGAAGCGCCATTCGGTGAGGCCTGCAGGTTTCAGGGTTGCCAGCATGGTCCGGCTGGCAACCGTGGTGTAACTGTATTCAGTGCACAACGGTATGCCGGCGCCAGCACCGTCGGGGTCGCCGCTGCAGACCTTGGTGAGCTTGCCCGAGGTATAGGTGTAATCGGCCAGTGTTTTGATATTGACCGCACCAGGTGTTGCTGCGCCGATGACGCGTTGGACCGAGGCGACCCGTGTTGCGGTGCCAGTTCCGGTGTAGGTGATCGTGAGGGCTCGACACCCGAGGGTTTGGGTGGTGGCGGTGCAAGTGGATGAGGCGGTTGGGTCGGACTGGCGGACGAAGGTGGGCCGCTGGCCCGTGCGGGTGACAGCGATGTCGTTGCCGGTGCCGGGAGCGTTGGTCTCCTTGAGGGTCCAGGCGGGGTCGCCGCCAATGTCCGAGGTACTCCATTCCCAAGTGGTCACGACGCTGCCAGTGCCAAGTGGGCGAGACAACTCGAGCGTGTTTGGGGTGCCGGTCGCGAAGATCAACGTGGTGGTGTCGCCAGTGGGCTCGAGGGGTTTGTAGTTCCCTCCGCCAGTCGGGATGAAGGTTTGTGAGCCACCTCCCGAATCGACGATGACAATCGTGCCGTCCTTGGTGCGGCTGTCGATGACGGACGCTGCCGTGTCGGCGCTCGGCCCGAAAATCTCTGGATCGGACCAACCCGGCCCGAAGACGCCGGCGGTTAGCGTGGCGTCCGACAGGCTAGAGAAGGAGCGCCCGATACCAGCCTTGGAATCGGCAGCGTCAGCGTCGCTGACCATAGCTTCACCGTTGAGCAACGACACCGTCGCGGGCCCGAGGTCGGTTGTTGGGAAGCGTTCGCCGAAGGCGGATTGATAAAGGCCGAGGTACAGGACTGTGGTGCAGGAGTCGGCGGATCCGGAGTATTGGAAGCAGCCGCGGACTTCGAGGAGTGCGGGTGCTTCGAGAGTTCCGGTCCCATAAGTTTCTTCGGTGGCGTTCCAGATCAGCTGGTTGGTGGTGGAGCGGCCGGTGCCTGCGCCAGCGATGGTGCCGGTCCAGTTGGTTCCGTCGTCGACCTTCTTGACCTTGGCCGCAGTTCGCCAGGTGGTTTCGGTGACCACCCGCCACTGCAGCGTCGCGCCGGTGGCGGAGGCGGGTCCGGACAGGTCGATAGGGAACGACGCGGTGGACGGCGCCCACTGGGTGGGCGTGGAGAAGGCTGCGGTACCGGTGCCGTAGGAGAACGTGACGGGTGTTCCGTAGTTGCCGGCCTTGTCGACCGGGGTAACTTCGTAGACGTGCCATCCGGGTGTCGGGGTGTAGGTCGTGACCTTGTCGCCGGATGAGTTCGCGCCGGCGGCGGAGGTCTGGCCGTCGAGGTTGAAGTAGAAACCAGCGGTGTCGGCCGACCCGTTGAGGGTGATCGTGTCGGAGCCGGGCATTGTGGTAGTCCAGGTCCCGTTGGTGAAGTGGGACGAGGTGATCGTGACGGTCGGGGCGATGGTGTCGACGGTGACGGTCTTGGTCGCTGGCGTGGCGGAGCGGACGTTGACGTCGTCCTCACCCCAGGCACTGATCGTGTACGTGCCACCCTCGGTCAGGTGCCCAGACGGAACTGCCTTCGTGGCGGTTCCGCCAGAGGGCACGGCGGGGCTGGTGCCGGCGGGGCTGTCGCCGGGCCACACCAGAGTCGAGCCCTGCTTGATCTCGAAATAGCCCTTGACCTGCCCGCCGTCGGGGTCGGTGACGACCGACGACAGGGTGGGGGTCTTGGAGGTGATGAAGTTGCCGTACAGCCCCGGGGTCGCGGTCAGCCCGGTCGGGGTCGCCGGGGGCTGGCTGATGGTGACGGTCAGCTTGGGCGACTTGGCGTTGTCCCCGTTCTCCAAGGACCTGTACTTACGGTAACTGGCGTTGTTCAACGTGACGGCAGCGAGCTGCACGCCGTAGTTGTCGGCACCACCGACCCAGGATTTCACGATGTCGGTGGCGTTGAAGTCGACCACGCCTTCACTGGTGCAACCGGTGAAGCCGTGCGCGTCGTCCTCGACCTTGGCGCCCGTGGCGGTGACAGTGGGCTGGGTCGACCAGGTGATGCCCGGGACGGTCCAGGCCGAAGTGACCTGCGACATCTTGATGTCCGAGCCGGAGCACGAGCCGGCATTGAAGTTCGACAGGCTCACCTTCGCGTCCGCGATCGATCCCGGGGGCGGACTGCCCAACGCAGTCGTGTCGAAGTTCAGATAGGAGCGATTCTGCGTGATGCCCAAGTTACTGGTGCCGACCCGGAGCTCGGGCGAGGTGTGCTGACTGGTGTTGGGCAGGATGTTCTGCACCCACGTGTCACCCGTCGCGGTCAGGACCACCGTCGGGTCGACCGTCACCGGGTACCTGCGGTCCGGGTCAGCCAGATACACGGGATCGGGCCGCAGCACCAGCTCGCGAGACGTACCCGTCCCCTCAAGGGTCGCCGCGACAGGAACCGTCGACGCTTCGTCGGCCGAGTCCCACATCACCGGCGGGGTGATCGAACCAACCAGCTTGCCCTCGCTCTTGATGTCAATCGAGCCATCGGCGCGAGTGATGAACTTTCCTTCCGACAGGCTCAGAGGGAACCGATACTCCGGAATCTCACCGGCGGCGGGGGCCTGGTCGAGGACGACGGAGAAGTTGAACCCCTCAGGGTGGGACGTGACAACGAGGTCTCCCCCGTCAATCGCCGCGGGTTCAAAGGTGATCTGGTCGCCATCCACCGTTCCGGCGGGCAGCTTGGTTGGCCAGTCGAGCGACAGCGTGGCACCTGAAGGCGAAGTCACGGTGGCCACGTCCTTCGACCCACCATCGCCGTATTCGATATCGAAGGGAACCGCCGCAGGCACGGCTCCATCAGCCAGGTTCTCCAGGTCCGCGTTGACGCTGACCCACTTGTCTTGGTCAGCACGTGAGCGAACCAGCCCCGAATAGGACTCGAGAGTCCAGGTGCTGTCTGGGTTGGCGAACATTGCCGACGAAGGGGTCCGCGCTGACAGGTCCTCGACCTGTGAGCCCTGCGCGATCGCGGTGACCATGGCAGAGGTCCGGTCAGGGCGTTCAGTGACCTTGGGTGCCGCCTGCTCGACGGCGGCCGTTGCGACCGCGGCGCCAGGTGCAACCTGAAGCGTCCCGATCGCGAGGGACCCGAGAGCCGCCAAAGCGATCCCCCGCACCATTCGGTCTGGCCCGCTCGATCGAAGGACAGGACGACGAACTGAACCGCGAAGCGACATCTACACGAACCCTGACTTCTGGCGAGACTCCCCGAGACGCCCACGCATCCGACTCGCGCCTCGGAACCTAAGGCCCAATACTCCGCTACGTCTTCAAAACGGTCAGAACGTGTCAGGAAAGTCGGGACCAGGGTCACGCCTCGCGACAAAGCTGTGCCGTCGCAGAAGCGGCCACTAGCGGCTGTTGCTGCCAGGCTGACCGGTCGCGGCGGATTCCCACATGTGGATCGATGTCACAAGGTCCTCGTAAGCCCGCGCATTCGAGGGCCACTGGAGCCATCGCGATGCGGCGAAGGCGACATCGTTGGCCAGGTCATCTCTGCCGCGCAGCAGCTCGTCGATACCGACACGAAGATGCGCCGCGATGTGCTCGAGCACGGTGATGCTGGGGCGTCGTTCGCCGTGCTCGATCCGCGCGCGGCATGCGGCGCTGACGCCGGCCCCGGCGACGGCCTGGGCCTGGCTCAGCCTGGCGCCGAGGCGTCGTGCGCGGATTCGTGCGCCAAGGCTTGCTGGGCGGATCCGCTGGTGTGCGACGACCTGAGCGGGCTCCATCACCTTTTCGTCGTCATCGGTTGAGACCTCGAGTCTGTTGACGGACGTTCCCGCTGCCTTGCGACGTTGCAACTTGGCACCGCAGGCTCTTCGCGGCCTGTGGATCTTGTGCTCTTCGACCTGGGCCAACCTCAGCGCTTCGCGCTTGCTGGAGTGCCGGCCCACGTACATCTTCTTAGTGCCGTCCGGTCCGCGGTTTCCACCACGGTGACGCTTACCTCGGGACTCCACCCAAGCCATGAGAACTCTCCTCGCTGCCCCACTGGGACAAGGTTGTTGCCCCACATTCGTGGGGCTCTGATCTCAGGATCGCGACGGTTGCAAGAGCGTCTGCCCCACATCTGCCCCACATCGGTCGATTCGGGACTCCGAATGACAGCGATGTGAGGTGCCGTGAAAAAGACGAAACCCCCGTCTGACCTGCGGTTATGCAGTCTCAGACGAGGGTTCTTCTACGTCGGGCTGACAGTGTTCTGGCTCAGGACATAGGAAAG
>NZ_JBMCZA010000010.1:5336-21951 GCF_048654705.1 Nocardioides sp. CPCC 206348 | reverse complement strand
GGGGACGAGATCAACTTCGTCTTCGATCTTGAGAACACGGGCAACGTCACGCTGACCGGTGTGGCCGTGGATGACCCGTTGCTGGTGGGCCTGGGCATCACGGTGACGTGTGACCCCACGACCCTGGCGCCCGGAGCGACCGTCACGTGCGAAGCAGACGCGCCGTACGTGATCACCCAGGCTGACGTGGACGCCGGGACGGTGGAGAACGTCGCGACCGCGACCGGTACGCCGCCGACTGGTCCGCCGGCGACGAGCAAGCCGGACGAGACGATCACTGAACTGGACGACGAGCCGGCCCTGACGCTCGACAAGCGCGCCGCGAAGGTCACGGACGTGGACGGCGACGGGCTGACGGATGCAGGTGACACCATCGAGTACGTCTTCGAGCTGGTGAACTCCGGGAATGTGACGCTCACCGACCTGAACGTCGACGACCCGATGCTGGTTGCTGCCGGGATCACGATCAGCTGTCCGGTGACGTCCCTGGCGCCGTCGGAGAAGGTGACGTGTGTCGCGGACGAGGAGTACATCATCACGGCCGCCGACGCTCTGGCCGGATCGGTCCGCAACACCGCGACAGCGGCGTACACACCGCCCGGCGGGACCCCGGTGGTCACGCCGCCGGACTCGGTGCAGACGCCGACCGAGGTCCCAGGAGACGTCTCCTCCGGAGAGACACCACCTGATGGCGGAGTGCTGCCCAACACTGGCGGTCCTTCTCTGGTCCTGACCGTGGGTGCCGTGGTCGCTGTCCTGGCCGGTCTCGTCCTGGTGGGACGTGGGCGGAGACGCCACGAACTGGCCTGAGCCGATGCTGTCCGGTCCGGTCCGGTCGCTCGCGTGCGACCGGACCGGACGGGTGCGTTCCTGAGTCAGGTCGTGTGGGCATCGAACTCCTACTGGAAGACAGGGCGGACAGCCGCCCCGGCGCCGCGTTGGTGCCAAGGAAATGTGAGGAATGATGGTGGGTAGCAAGACAGGTCTCGGACTGGTGCTCGCGTTCAGTGTTGTCCCGATGGCTGCGTGCGGCGGTGACGGAGGGGCTTCGCGGGACCAGCCAGCGGCCGCGACAAGTTCGTCGGAGTCACGAGTGCCGAGTGGGGACAACGGCGACCTGATCGATCCGGTGGGTGCTCGCGCCGATCTCAGGGACTTCCAGTGCGCGCCGAAGGCAAAGAGCAGATGGGCCGCGGGGGGTGCGATCGCCAACGACAGTGATCGAGCTGCGCGTTACCTTGTGCGGGTGTCTGTAGTGGTGTCTGACACCAGCGAGGTCGTTGTCACCCGGCGCCGCACGTTCGACGTCGCGGCCGACAGCAACAAGGAGTTCACGATGACCGGCCTGCGGGGCAGGACCGGTGATGCCGTGGAGTGCACCGTCCGGGTGGTGAGGTCAGAGCTCGATGACTGAGACGCTCGAACCCGCCGTGGTGACGCTCAGCGACGAGGCGTTGCTCGACCTCGTGCGCTCGGGCGACGCCGGTGCGTGGGCCGAGCTGTTCGGTCGACACCATGAGGCCGCGACGAGGATGGCGCGGGGTGTTGATCCCTCGAACGCCGATGACCTCGTCTCCGAGGCGTTCACCCGTGTCTATCTCGCCGCGCGGAAGGGAGCCGGCGTCCGGTCGGCCTTCCGCGCCTACCTGTTCCAGACGATCCGCAACCTCGCCGTGAACCGCTTCCAGCGGGACCGCCGGATCATGTGGGTGGACGAGCTCCCCGACCAGGGCGCGGACACCGCGGCTTCGGGTCAGGTGGAGGACCGGATGACCTCGGAGATGCTCGCCGACGCCTTCCGGTCTCTACCACCGAGGTGGCAGGCCGTCCTGTGGCACACCGCGGTCGAGGGCGAGGACCACCAGGTCGTCGGCCGGATCATGGGACTGAAGCCCAACGCCGTGGCCGCACTGAGTTTCCGGGCGCGCGACGGATTGCGCCGCGCCTACATCGACGCACACGTGGCTGCGACCGACGTGGCCGCGTGCCAGGCCGTACGGCGCCTCGTACCGGGCCACGTCCTCGGAAAGCTGTCACGCCGCGAGCAGGAGCGAGTCGCGTCACACCTCGACGAGTGCAACGCGTGCTCCGCAGTGGTCCTGGAAGTCGTGTCGGTGAACGGCCGCCCCGGGGCGGCCCTGCTGCCGGCGATCGTCGGTCCAGTGCTGGCTGCCGGGTACGTCGGCCAGGGTGGTGCTGCTGGAACCCTGCTCAGTCACCCGACGCCGCTGTTGGTGCTGAGCAAGCCCCATCACGGGGCACTCGCCGCTGCAGGAGTCACTCTCGTGCTCCTGCTCGGTGCTGCCGGGGCCTCTGTGGTGCTCCTCGATGAGGAGCCGCGCAAGGACCGGCCTGCCGTCAGCGCGCCCGCCACCTCGCTGGGCACGCAATCCGAGGCGACGCTGCCCGAGCAGTCGGCAACGGCGACGCCACGGAGCCCGTCCGCCACCTCGGCCCCGTCGCCGTCGCCGTCGGCGACGCCGTCCGCTTCTTCGTCCACCGTCCCGGTGCCTGTTTCGCCTGCCCCCAGTACCGGCAAGCCGGTCGATCCCGAATCGACCGAGGCGTCCCAGCCCGTCCCGCCGACCCGCACCGACCTGGCCATCACCGGCGGCTCCGTGACGTCGTACCCGGACCACGAGCACCTACAGCTGACCCTCGGGCCGGAGTCGTCGGCCTCCGGCACGACGATCACGTTCCAGGTGCTCGGCCTCGAATCCTTCACCGCTCACCGCAGGGGAGAGTTCCGGCCCGGTGCCTGCGAACTCACCGATCGGGGCGACGCCGGGCAGCCCAGTGAGGTGACCTGCACGTTGAGCGCAGGCACCGCTGACTTCGCCCTCGACGTGGTGGTCGCGGGTGAACTCGTCGTGTCGGCGGAGATCAGCGCCGACAACAACATCGACGCCAACCCCAGCAACAACAGCTGGCAAACGCCGTAGCGGAAGTTCTTCTCGACCGCGTAAGGAACTGCGGTGCTCCGCTGTCTTCTCGATGAGCGCGGCGGGAGGGAGCCCGGCCGCGGAGGCTGGCCCGCTTTCCTCTCCGAAAGCATGCCGGCCTTGAGACCGGTCGTCGTCCCCATGCGCGCGGTCGGATCCTCAAAGGGATCGAGGGCGCGTGCGGCCCCACCACACGCCGCGCCCTCGATCCGCCAGCAATGGGGGACGGGCTGGTCTGTAAGCCGGGTTCTGTCCCTGTTGCCAGGGGGCGACCATCCATCTACGGCTGCCGTTGCCGACAGCCTCCAGCAACCTACCCGCACGCTCGGGCGAGCAGCCCTCAAGCGCGTGCTGTCTGGTCTTGCTCCGGGTGGGGTTTGCCTAGCTGCCCCGGTCACCCGAGGCACTGGTGGGCTCTTGCCCCACCGTTTCACCCTTACCGATTCTCCGAGGAGCGCCGGCGGTCTGTTTTCTGTGGCACTTTCCCGCGGGTCACCCCGGGTGGGTGTTACCCACCACCCTGCTCTGTGGAGCCCGGACTTTCCTCGGGACCTGTCGCCTCACGGCGGAGATCACGCGGTCGCCCGACCAGCCCGTCCGTGGGTCACCCTAGTGGTGCGGGAGCGTTCCGGGGGTTTCGAGGCTCGCTTCGCTCGCACCTCAACCACCGGCCCGGCTTCGCTTCGCTCGCACCTCAACCACCGGCCCGCGGGAACATCAGCCCCCGCCAAGGAGTTGGTACGACCATGACCGAGTTCCGCCTCCAGGCGCCGGCGATCGTGTTCCCCGGTGCGTCCAGCGACCACGCGTCGGCGTACCGCACCGCCCACGACCTGCTCAGCCGCAACGCTCCTCGTGAGGCGCTCGAGGTGCTCGAACCGGCGCTCGTCGAGGAGCCGACGAACCGTGGCCTGCGTTCGCTCCGGGCGTGGGCGTACTTCCAGCGGGCTCAGCTCCAGAAGGCCACCACCGAGCTCACCGCCCTGGTGGACGAGGACCCGACGGACACCTGGTCGCGGCACACCCTCGGACGCACGCTCGAGCGGCAGTCGAAGCACGACGAAGCCCTCCCGCACCTGCGGCTCGCTGCGGTGATGACGGGTGACCCCGAGCACGAGTACGACGTCCTGCGGGTCGAGCGGAGCGCGGGGCGGGTCGGCTGACGTCCAGCCCCAGGCCCGGGTCAGCGCTCGCAGGCAGTGCCGTCGCGGTCGCGGTCGAGGCGCTTGTAGTTGGTCCAGTAGACCTTCTTGGCGCGTCTGGTCGTCGACGGGCGCCCGTATCCCAGGCGAACCTGGCGGGCAGCCGCCGTGGCACTCTTGGCGACCCCGTGCGGGTAGACCTTGGCGAGCTTGGTGCAGCTGGAGTAGTAGGTGCCGGCCGCATCGGCTGCCGGGGCGAGCGCCACGGTCACGGGCATGGAGAGGGCGGCAGCGGCCAGGGCTGCAGCGAGGCGTCGGGTCATGGCGGTGACATTAGAGAGGATTCGCCAAAATGATCGGCGAATGCTGGAAATCAGGCCTTTCTTCCCGGGTCAGCTGAGCCGGGTGACCTCGACGAGGACGTCGAGCTTCGCCGTCTTCGCGCCCGAGTAGATCCCGCGCAGCGGCGGGACGTCGGTGTAGTCGCGGCCGTGGCCGATCGCGACGTACCGGTTGCCCGGCGCGGTGTTGGTGCCCGGGTCGAAGCCCTGCCAGCCGTCGTCCCACCACTCCACCCAGGCGTGCGAGTCGCCGGCGACGGTCTCGCCGATGACAGGGTCCTCGACGGGGTGGACGTAGCCGGAGACGTAGCGCGCGGGGATGCCGAGCGTGCGGAGTCCGCCGATCGTCAGGTGGACCATGTCCTGGATGACGCCCGCCCGCTGTTCCCATGCGTCCGCTGCCGGCGACTCGACGTCGGTGGCGCCGGGCAGGAAGTCGATCTGTTCGTGCACCAGGCGGCAGACCTCGAGCGCAGCGAGGCCCGGCAGGTCGGACGCCGTACCGATCGCCCTGACCTGCTCGGCGAAGTCCTGCGGCGGTGCCACGAGGTCGTTGACCACCAGGAACTCGGTCCAGCGGTCGCTCACCTCGCGTTCGGAGTACGACGACCAGGGGGTTGTCGCAACGGGGGAGCCGGTGCGGTTCACCTGCACCGTCGAGGTCGCCGTCACCGTCATCACGTCGTGCGGGTCGACCACCTCGAACGCCGTCACTTGGCAGCCGAAGTAGTCGGTGGACGTGGAGGTCCACGGCTTCGGCGTCACCTCGAGCCGGTTGTGCACGACGATCTGCTCGGGCGTGGTCACGGGTGTCATCCGGGCCTGGTTGTAGGAGGCGGCCGCCCGGCCGTCGTACTCGTACTTCGACGTGTGCACGATCCGCAGCTGCATCGACATCAGACTCCGACTCCCTTCCAGGCCACCGCTTCGGCGCCCGCGAAGTAGCGGTGGCTGATCGCGTCCGTGGCGGCCGCGCAGGTGCGCTGCAACCGCTCCATCTCGTCGGGTACGTCGGCGACCAGGTCCGCGAGCGAGCGGTACTCCAGCTCCGCCCGGACCCGGCCGATCAGCCGGTGTGCCTCGTCCTGGAACCCGGCGCGGTGCGGGTCGCCCCCGATCTTGTCCATCGACTCCTCGGCGCGGTTCAGCGCGAACACCACGGACCGGGGGAACAGCCGGTCCAGCAGCAGGAACTCCGCCGCGGCCCGATCGGTCTCGATGCCGCGATAGGTGCGCAGGAACGCGTCGTACGCACCCGACGCGCGCAGCGCGGACGTCCACCGGTCGGCGGCGCTCGACAGCGCGGTGGTCGCGACGAGTCGTGAGGTCATGTCGGCGCGCTCGATGCTGCGGCCGAGCATGATGAACTGCCAGCTCTCGTCACGGGTCATCGTGGCGTCGGCGGTGCCGGTGATCAGGGCGGCGCGCTCGCGCACCCACTGGAAGACGTACGGCGGCCGGAGGGTCTCGAAGTGCCCCGTCGGGATCGGGCGCCAGGTGGTGTTGATGACCTCCCACAGCGGGACCGTCAGCGTCTCGCGGGCACCTCGCGCGGACTCCCGCGCGGAGGAGAAGATCGCGGCGATCGAGTTGGGGCACTGCGGGTCGTAGGCGAGCAGGCGCAGCACCTGCTCGATGGTGACCGGGCCGTGCACGTCGACGCCGAACTCGGCGGCGATGTCCGGCTCGACGCCCATGCACGCCAGCAGGTCGCGGCAGGTCTGGGTCTCGTCGACCGATCCGTCCTCGAGCAGCAGCTGGGACTGGACGTCGAGGATGCGGGCGGTGTCGTCGGCGCGCTCGATGTAGCGGCCGATCCAGAAGAGCGACTCCGCGATCCGGCTGAGCATCACTCCACCCCCTGCGACTGAGTCTGCGTCTGGGTCTGCGACTGGGTCTGCGACTGGGACTGCGCTTGCGCCTGCTCGGCACTCGTCGGACCCGCCAGCACCCAGGTGTCCTTGGTGCCGCCACCGCGCGAGGAGTTCACGATCAGCTCGCCCTTGCCGAGCGCGACCCGGGTGAGCCCGCCGGGCAGCACCCACACGCGGTTCCCGTCGTTGACGGCGAACGGCCGGAGGTCGACGTGCCGCGGCCCGAGCTCGCCGTCCACGAAGGTCGGGACGGTCGACAGCTGCACCACCGGCTGGGCGATCCAGGCGCGCGGGTCCTCGATCACCTTCGCGCGGAGTTCGTCGAGCTCTGCACGCGTCGCACGCGGACCGATCACGATGCCCTTGCCGCCGGACCCGTCGACGGGCTTGACGACCAGCTCGTCGATCCGGTCGAGCACCTCCTCGCGGGCCGCGGCATCACCGCAGCGCCAGGTGTCGACGTTGCGGATCACCGGCTCCTCGTTGAGGTAGTACCGAATGATGTCGGGCATGTAGGTGTAGACGAGCTTGTCGTCGGCGACCCCGTTGCCGACCGCGTTGGCCAGCGTCACGTTGCCGGCTCGCGCCGCGTCGATCAGGCCGGGGCAGCCGAGCATCGAGTCGGCCCGGAAGTGCACCGGGTCGAGGAACTCGTCGTCGATGCGGCGGTAGATGACGTGCACCGGGGCCAGTCCCTTGGTGGTCCGCATCATCACCTCGCCGCGCTTGCAGACCAGGTCGCGCCCCTCGACGAGCTCGACGCCCATCGTCCGCGCCAGCAGGGTGTGCTCGAAGTAGGCGCCGTTGTAGACACCCGGAGTCAGTACGACGACCGTCGGGTCCGCGACGCCGGCCGGTGCCGCGGCCCGCAGCGCGGCGAGCAGCCGCTGCGGATAGCTGGCCACCGGCCGGATCCGGTGCTGGGCGATCGTCTCGGGCAACGCGGCCGAGATCGCGCGGCGGCTGGTCATCACGTACGACACCCCGGACGGCACGCGCACGTTGTCCTCGAGCACCCGGAACTCGCCGAGGTTGTCGCGGATCAGGTCGATGCCTGCCACGTGTACACGCACCCCGTTGGCCGGGCGGACCCCCGCCGCCTGCCGGTGGAAGTGGGAGCTGGTGGTGATCACGGCCCGGGGGATCACCCCGTCGTCGAAGACGTTCCCGGCGTCGTACACGTCGGCGAGGAGCATCTCGAGCGCCTGGACCCGTTGCTGCAGGCCCTTCTCGATCACCGTCCAGGTGTCCATCTCGATCACGCGCGGCAGGATGTCGAGCGGCATGGCGCGCTCTTCGCCACCGATGTCGAAGGTGATGCCCTGGTCGAGGTAGCTCGCCTGGAGCGCCTCGACCCGGCTGATCAGCTCGGGTGTGCTCATCTTGTCGAGCGAGTCACGCATCCGGAGGTACGGCGGTCGCAGCTGGGCGCCGTCGAACATCTCGTCGTAGGCGGGTCCGGCGGTCCCGTAGCCCTCGAACATCGTGCTCATCCTCGGACCTTACTCATCTTCGGTAACACGGATGTTGCAGGACATGACCCCATCGTCACCGCGCGGTAGTTTCTTGCCATGGCGTACTGGTTCTGCCTCACCCACCACACTGTCGAAGGCGCCGAAGGGTGCCCCAACAAGGATCGTCTCGGGCCCTACGACACGGAGGCCGAGGCATCCCGTGCGCTCGAGAAGGCGGCCGAGCGGACCGAGGCCTGGGACGAGGACCCGGTCTGGAACGACGACGTCGAGCCCGAGTGATCGGACGCTAGGTGCCGTTCTCCCGTCGCCGCCGGATCCGTCCGGTGGTCATCGACCCTGCCACGGGCAAGCAGATCTCGGCCGCGCCGTTCATCGGCCTCGGCCTCGTCGTCTCCTCTGCGTTCCTCTACGGCGTGGCCTTCTGGCTGGTCCCGGTCTGGGTCGCTGCCTTCCTGCTGCTGACCTGGCTCGTGATGCTCGTGTCCTGCTTCGCCTGGTGGACGCCCGTCCCGCACCGTCTGGTGCCGCTCGGGGTCTTCTCCTTCGTCTGGTGGTTCGTGGCCGTCGCCGCGGCCGGGGTGCTTCTGGACTGGAAGCCCTGACGTGCCCGCCCGTCCGCGTTCCTCCGACGACACGTCGACCCGGCGCCGTCTCGCGCCCGAGGCGCGTCGGGCGCAGCTGCTCGCCGTCGCCGAGGACGTGTTCGCGCGCCTGGGATTCCAGGGCACCGCGGTGGACGACATCGCTGCAGAGGCAGGCGTCACCCGCACCCTGATCTACAAGTACTTCGCCGACAAGGACGAGATCTACCTCGAATGCGTCCGCGTCGCCCGCGAGACGCTGGACGCGGCCATGGTCTCGGCGGCCGGGCAGCACGACGCCCCGGAGCAACAGCTGCGCGCGGGCTTCCACGCGTACTTCCGGTTCGTGCGCGACGGTGGTTCCAAGTGGGACGTGCTGTTCGGTGGCGGCGCGGCTGCCACCGGTTCGGTGGTCGACGCAGCCGCGGCGTTCCGCTACCAGACCGTCGAGGTCATCACCGCGCTCCTGCTGGCCGCGGCTCCGAAGCTGGCCCAGGACGCCGCGATGACCTACGCCCACGCCATTTCAGGCGCAGCCGAACAGGCAGCGAAGTGGTGGCGGCGCAATCCCGACACGTCCGTCGACACCCTCGTCGAGCGCCTGATGGACGTGCTGTGGGCCGGTCTCGAACGGATTGCGACCTTGAACGCCTGAGGAACGCCAGGCTTCAGCCGCGCTTGGCCTGGAACGCCCCGGGCCCGTTGCGCAGACCGAGCATGATCGCCGTCTCGATCCACGAACGGTCGGGATCGGGCTCCTTGCCCGCACCCAGCCGGTGCAGCTGGTCGGTGTGCCAGGACAGGTCGAGGGCGCTGTCCATGGTGCGGAGGTTGGTGACCTTGCCGAGGAGGGCGCGAGCGCCCGTGCGCACCTGCGCGCTGGGCAGCGAGGTCCGGCCGTTCTCCAGGATGGAGCGGGGCGCGTCGGGCACGACGCAGGTCGGGCGTCCGAGGCCCACGATGTCGCAGTCGCCGGACGCGACCGCTGATTCCATTGCTGCAGTCGAGCGGAAGCCACCCGTCACGGCAATGGGTACGTCGCCGGCGAGATGCCGCACCGAGGCGGCGTACTCGAGGAAGTAGGCCTCGCGGGCGGCGGTCGACGCACGCAGCGCGCCCATCATCGCCGGGGCCTCGTAGGACCCGCCGCTGATCTCGATCATGTCGATGCCGCGATCGACCAGAGCTGTCACGACGTCGCGCGACTCCTCCTCGGTGAATCCACCGCGCTGGAAGTCCGCCGAGTTGAGCTTGATGCCGACGGCGAATCCGGGCTGGGTGGCCGCCTTGATGGCGCTGACGATCTCGAGGACGAACCGGCGCCGTCGTTCGGAATCGCCGCCCCAGGCGTCGTCGCGCTGGTTGGTCAGTGGCGAGAGGAACTGGGTGACGAGGTAGCCGTGCGCGCCGTGGACCTGCACGCCGTCGAAGCCGGCCGCCTCGGCGATCGCGGCCGTCGTGGCGTAGCGCTCGATGATGTCGCGGATCTCGGCGTCCTCCAGCGCGCGCGGCTTCATGGCACCGGGGAACTTCGCGGTGATCGCACTCGGCGCGACGGGTCGGTTCCGGCTGACCAGGGCATTGGCCTGCCGGCCGGGGTGGTTGATCTGCATCCACAGGGGAGTGCCGCTGTCCTGGAAGCCGCGGGCCCAGTGCTGCAGCCGGTCGAGGTGCCGGTCGTCCTCGACCGCGACATTGCCGGGCTCACCGAAGTGCCGGCGGTCGACCATCACGTTGCCGGTGACGACGAGGCCGTAGCCACCGTCCGCCCAGCGCGCGTAGAGCCGTTCGAGCCGGTCCGAGGGCCCGCCGTCGCGGTCACCGAGCGACTCGCTCAGCGCCGACTTCATGAACCGGTTGGCCAGGTGCTGGCCGTTGGGCAGCTCGAGGGGCGCGGCGAGGTGGTCCACGACCGGAGTGATCTGGCCGGTGCTCATGCCGACACCTTCTTCAGGGAGCCGGTGAGGCGACGGGAGACCGCCGCGAACGGGCGCTGGTAGGCAGATCCGAGAACCCTCACGACGAGGTCGACCGCGATGGCGTCGGCCCCGATGAGCACCTTGGCCCGGCGGGACTTCACGCCGCGGAGGATCGTCCGCGCGGCCGTCTCCGGCGACGTACGGGTCAGCTTCTCCTCGAAGAGGCGCGACAGCCCGGAGGTGTCGCCGTCGTTGCTCGCCGTGGCGTTGTTCACGATGTTGGTCTTGATGCCGCCCGGGTGCACGCAGGTGACGCCCACCGGGTGGCCGGCCACGAGCATCTCCTGGCGCAGTGCCTCGGTGAACCCGCGGACCGCGAACTTGGCTGCGTTGTAGGAGCTCTGCGTCGGAACGCTGAAGAGTCCGAAGATGCTCGACACGTTCACCACGTGGCCGTCCCCGGACGCGATGAGGTGGGGGAGGAACGCCTTGGTCCCGTTCACCACGCCCCAGAAGTCGACGTCGATGACCTTCTCGATGTCGTCGTACGGGCTCTCCTCGATGGTGCCGAAGATGGTGATGCCGGCGTTGTTGATCACCATGTTGACCGAGCCGAAGTGGGCAGCCACGGTGTCGGCCCAGGCATGCACGGCTGCCCGGTCCCGCACGTCGAGGACCTGGGTGTGGGGAGTTCCGCCGAGCTCCTTGCAGAGCAGCTCGGTCTCTGCGAGGCCGGCAGCGTCCCAGTCGCTGAGTGCGACCAGGGCGCCCTCGTCGACGAGCTGCAGTGCCAGCGCGCGGCCGATACCTGAGCCGGCGCCCGTCACGGCGACGACGCGGTCCTGGAAGTTCTTCATGTGACTCCTCCTGTGTGGTGCGTCGACAGTAGTTGCCAGTCAGGCGACTGGCAAGTCATCTGACTTGCAAATGCATCGAGACCTGCACCACGATCGGCGCATGCCCCCGCCCGCGTCATCGCCTGCGCCGCGCCGCCAGGTCGATCGCCGCTCGGCGACGACCGACAAGCTCCTCGACGCCACGATCGAGTGCCTCGCCGAGCTCGGGTACGTCGCCACCACCACGCGGCGGGTGGCCGAGCGGGCCGGTGTGAGCCAGGGCGCGCAGCAGCACTACTTCCCGACGAAGGCGGCGCTCGTCGACGCCGCGATGGTCCGGCTGACGGAGCAGCTGATGGCCGACGCCATCCAGCGCGGGGTCAAGGGGGACGACGAACGCGAACGTGCGGGCGAGCTGCTCGACATGATCTGGGAGATCCACAACCTCCCGGTCACGCCGGCAGTGCTCGAACTGTTCACGGTCGCGCGCACCGACCCGAAGCTGGCCCGTCGGGTCGCCGAGCTGACCGGCGCCGGCATGGCCGGCCTGCAGCTCGTCGCGGCGCAGGCCCTGCCGACCTACGCCGCCCGCCCGGGCTTTGCCGACCTGTTGCAGATCGTGATGGCAACCCTTCGCGGCACGGTCATCATCGCGGCGATCCCCGGGGCCGAGGCCTCCCATCCGTCGTGGCCAGCGGTGCGGGCGCACCTGATGGCGAGCCTCGAAGCGCTCTGACAACCCGAGCGTCCGGTTGTCGAGCGTGGTCGAATACGGACCATGAACGGTCCTGGCCAGTCGCCGCCGCCGAGGTACTTCGGCGATGTCAACGGCGCTCACTGGTCGGTAGACAGGCCGGCGGGTCTTGTGAACGACGACGCCCTCGAGTTCACCGTTGCGGGCGACGTCATCAAGTTCATGTGGGACTACGGCGTGGTGGTCCCGCTCTGGGACGCGACTGGGCTGGTTCCCGAGGAGCCAGCATGGTTGCGAGAAGTGCTGGGGTTGAGTGACACGCTGATCAACGACCTGACGGACTGGGGAAACGCGATGAATCATGTGGACGCGAAGCCGCCCCTGACCACCGAGCAGGCCCTTGCCGACCTGAGTCGGCGCGCGAAGGAACTCGTTGATCGCCTCCAGCGGGAGCTCGGCCCACGATTCACGGTGAGGTACAAGCCGTGGTGACGCCAGAGGACCCGTCCGTGGCTGTCATCGAGGAGATTCTCGCGGCAGCGGCCAGATCTGCGGGCCAGGTGCCGACCCGAGACGGCAAGGCTGTCGTCGACCGCGCCGCGTGGTTCTGCACCTGCATCACGGACTTCGGCACGGATGCTCCGACGTGGGTGATCTACGACATCGTCGACGGAGGTCTTGGGTGGTGCCGCGTGCCGGATCGGTTGGACGTGTCGGACCTGGTGGTAGCGCGAGTCGTGGATGGCGATCACGTCCACCCAGAGCAGGTGCTGCACTGGCTGCAGGGCACGAACGGAAACCCTTGGAGTGTCCGTGCAGGTGCCGCTGGGACTGTCCTCGGGGACCTGGCCCGCAGGATTCGCGACCTCCAGGCCGACTGATCTGCCTCGCAGGCGGGGCGTCATGGAAGATGGCCCCATGGCCATCCACATCACCGACAACCCCGAAGCCGACGAGCTGCTGTCGACCAACCCGTTCGCCCTGCTCGTGGGGATGATGCTGGACCAGCAGTACCCGATGGAGCACGCCTTCGCCGGCCCGCAGAAGGTCGTGAGCCGGTTCGGCCCGTTCGACCCGGCAGCGATCGCGGCGGCGGATCCCGAGGAGTTCGCGGCACTCTGCTCGACGACTCCGGCGATCCACCGGTTCCCGGGATCGATGGCGGCCCGCCTCCAGGAGCTGGCCCGGATCGTGGTCGATGAGTACGACGGCGACGCGTCCCGCATCTGGACCGAGGCCGCCGACGGCAAGGACCTCGCGAAGCGGATCCAGGCGCTGCCCGGCTTCGGTGCCCAGAAGGTCAAGATCTTCGTCGCGCTCGTGGCCAAGCAGCTCGACGTACGCCCGATGGGTTGGGAGAAGGCGGCGGGGGACTACGCCCTGGACGGGTATCGCTCGGTGGCGGACGTGGTCGACCCCGTGTCGCTGCAGAAGGTGCGGGACCACAAGAAGGCTGCGAAGGCGGCAGCGAAAGAAAAGTAGGAATCACCTGCTTCCGGGAATCGCATGATTCCTGTATGGTCGTCGCATGCCCTCCGCGACGACCGCTGCTGACGCATCCTCGGACGCACCCGCGGGACGGCTCTGGCAGGGCCAGACGCCTGACGCCCGCGAGGCGGACCGCCGCCATCGCCTGGTCGAGGCCGGCCTCGAGCTGGTCGGCACCCAGGGTGTTGCGGCGATGACCATGCGGGCCGCGTGCCGTGAAGCATCGGTGGGCCCGCGCTACTTCTACGAGCTGTTCGCCACCCGCGAGGAACTGCTGGAAGCGGTCTACGACGAGACCGTCGACCGGATCCGCGAACCGATCCTCGCTGCCGTCGCCACGGCAGCAGAGGGCGACGGCCAGATCGCCGCCATCAGGACCGCCTTCACCACCGCGGTCGCCGTGGTCGAGTCCGACCCGCGCCTGGGCCGCATCCTCTTCCGCGAGTCGGCCGCCGATGACACGCTGCGCCCCCGGTCGCAGGCGGCGATGCCGGAGTTCGTGCTGAACGTGGTGGCGCACGTGGTGCCCGAGCGCGCCGAACAGCTGCGGGGTGCGGCCGGCGGCTGGACGCTGATCGGCTTCTCCGCCGCAGTCTTCTCGCTGTTCCTCGCGTGGAGCGAGGGCGTGCGCCACACCTCCCGCGAGGACTTCATCAACCACTGCACCGCGCTCGCGGTCGACACCCTGGAACTGGACGTTGCGTGATGACCGAGATCTCCCATGACCGGCGCGGTGCCGGAGCTCCGATCGTCCTCGTGCACGGCATCGGCAGTCGGTGGCAGTGCTTCGAGCCGATCCTCGACCGGCTCGCCGAGGACCACGAGACGATCGCGATCGACCTGCCCGGCTTCGGTGCCTCGCCCCTGGTCGACGGGGTCAGCCCCGGCCCGCGCGGGTACGCCGACTGGCTGGCCGGCTGGCTCGCCGACAACGGCATCGATCGCCCCCACCTCGTCGGCAGCTCGATGGGCGGCGGTGTCGCCCTCGAGCTCGGCCGACGAGGCGTTGCCTCCGGCGTCACCGCATTCTCGCCGGTCGGCTTCTGGGGCACCCCGGGCCTGCTCTGGACCCAGGGCCTGCTGACCGCGATCCGCTCCGCAGCGGTGCACGCCGAGCCGGTGCTCGGCCGACTGATCGACCATCCCGCCGGTCGGGCGGCCCTGCTGGGGTCGATGTTCGGGCACCCGACCCGGGTCAGTCCCGACGCAGGTCGTGCTGACGTCGCGGCGCTCGCTGCTGCGACGGCGTTCCCGGCCGCCCGGCAGGACTTCGGTCGTTACGCGCTGGGTCCGGACGACGACCCGGGCGCGCTCCCCGACATCCCGGTCACCGTCGCGTGGGGCACCCGTGACGTCGTACTCATCCACCGCACGCAGAGTGCCCGTGCTCGCGTCGCGCTGCCGTTCGCCCGGCACGTCGACCTCGTCGGCTGCGGCCACCTCCCGTTCAACGACGACCCCGCCACCTGCGCCCGACTCGTGCTGTCGGACGCCTCGACCCGCAAGGACGCCTGACATGAACTCGATGAACCCGTCGGTCGCCGTCATCGGTACCGGCTTCGGAGGCCTGGCCGCCGTGATCGAACTGAAGAAGCAGGGCTTCGACGACATCGTCGTGTTCGAGAAGGCCGACGACGTCGGGGGAGTGTGGCGCGAGAACACCTACCCGGGTGCGGCGTGCGACGTCCCGTCGCCGTTCTACTCGTACTCCTTCGAGCCCAACCCGCGCTGGCCGCACCGGTTCTCCCGGCAGCCCGCGATCCTCGAGTACATCCGCCACGTTGCCGACAAGTACGACGTCCGCCGCCACATCCGGTTCGGGACTGAAGTGACCGGCGCGGCATTCGACCAGGACTCCGGGAAGTGGACGGTCGAGCTCGACACCGGTGAGGCCGCCGTCGTGGACGTGCTCGTCTCCGCGGTCGGACAGCTGTCGCGTCCCTCGATCCCCGACATCGCCGGGGCTGACTCCTTCCAGGGCGACAGCTTCCACTCCGCCGAGTGGGACCACGACGTCGACCTGAGCGGCAAGCGGGTCGCGGTGATCGGCACCGGCGCCAGCGCGGTCCAGTTCGTCCCCGAGCTCCAGAAGCAGGTCGGGCAGCTGGCGCTGTTCCAGCGCACTGGGCCGCACATCCTTCCGCGGCCCGACCGGGAGTTCAGCGAGCGGCACCACCGGGTGTTCGAGAAGCTGCCCGTCACCGAGCGCGCCGAGCGGCTGACCTGGTACGGCGCGGTCGAGGCACTCAGCATCGCGTGGGTCTACTCCCGGCCGCTGGCCGCCGTGCTCAAGGCGAGGTCGAAGCGGCACATGCGCCAGCAGACCAAGGCGAAGCCCGGCCTGTTCGAGAAGGTGTGGCCCGACTACACGATGGGCTGCAAGCGCGTCCTCTTCTCCGACAACTACCTCCCTGCCCTGGCGCAGCCGAACGTCGACGTCATCACCGACGCCATCACCGCGATCACGCCGAACGCCGTGGTGACGGCCGACGGCCGCGAGCACGAGGTCGACGCCATCGTCTGGGGGACCGGCTTCAAGGCGACCGAGTTCCTGGCGCCGATGTCCATCAAGGGTGACGACGGCCGCGACCTGCATGACGTGTGGCGCGGCAGCGGCGCGCGCGCCTACTACGGCATGACCGTCCCGCACTTCCCGAACCTGTTCATCATGTACGGCCCCAACACCAACACCGGTGGCGGTTCGATCATCTACTTCCTCGAGGCGCAGGCGGCCTACCTCGGCAAGTACGTCGCGCACCTGGCCCACGTGGCGCGGCCGCTGGCCGTGCGGCCCGAGGTCGAGCAGGAGTACGACGAGCGCATACAGGCGCAGCTCAAGGACAGCGTCTGGACGCAGTGCTCGTCCTGGTATCGCACCGCGAGCGGACGAATCACGACAAACTGGCCCCGGCTCGGGATCCAGTACAAGGCGCAGGCGAAGTTCGACCCTGCCGACTACGAGGCGGTTTCCTGATGAGCAGCAACAGGCACGACTACGACGTCATCGTCGTCGGCTCGGGCTTCGGCGGGAGCGTGACGGCACTGCGCCTGACCGAGAAGGGCTACCGGGTCGGTGTGCTCGAGGCCGGCCGGCGCTGGAACGCCGAGAACTTCCCGAAGACCAACTGGAACCTCCGCAAGTCGATCTGGGCACCGCGGCTCGGGTTCACCGGCCCGCAGCGGATCAGCGTGCTCGGCAAGTGCCTGGTCTTCAGTGGTTCGGGCGTCGGAGGCGGATCCCTGATCTACGGCAACACGCTCTACGAACCGCTTCCGGCGTTCTACGACGACAAGGCCTGGGCGCACATCACCGACTGGCACGA
>NZ_JBMCZA010000010.1:1095-5326 GCF_048654705.1 Nocardioides sp. CPCC 206348 | reverse complement strand
CTGGCGCCGTACTACGACCAGGCCAAGCGGATGCTCGGTGTCGTGGAGAACCCACGCACCGGACCCAAGGACGACCTGCTGCTGCAGGTCGCGCGTGGCCGCGGCGTGGCCGAGACGTTCCACAAGACCCAGGTCGGCGTGTTCTTCAACGAGGGCAACGAGGGCTCGGAGGTCGACGACCCGTACTTCGGCGGCGCCGGTCCTCGCCGGTCCGGCTGCATCCACTGCTCGGAGTGCTTCACCGGCTGCAAGCACAACGCCAAGAACACGACGGACAAGAACTACCTCTACCTCGCCGAGCAGAACGGTGCCGAGGTGCACCCGCTCACCACCGTGACGTCGGTCCGCAAGGACGGTGACGGGTACGTCGTCGACACCGAGCGTTCCAACGGAAAGCTGCGCAAGGGTCGGCGTACGTTCACGGCCGAGCACGTCGTCTTCGCCGCGGCCGCGCTCGGCACCCAGAAGCTGCTGCACAAGCTGCGCGACGACGGCACCCTGCCCGAGCTGTCCCCGCGGCTGGGGGAGCTGACCCGCAGCAACTCCGAGGCGATCATCGGCGTGCAGAGCAGGAGCCGTGACGACTTCGCCCAGGGCGTCGCCATCACCTCCTCGATCCATCCCGAGCCGCAGACCCACGTCGAGGTCTGCACCTACGGCAAGGGCCAGAACTCCATGTTCGCCCAGACCGTGCCGATGATCGACGGTGGCGCGTTCCGCTTCCTGCGGTTCCTGCTGGGCGCAGTGCTGCACCCGCTCGTCATGCTGCGGTCGATGGACCTGCGGCGCGCGTCCGAGCGGTCCGTGATCCTGCTGGTGATGCAGTCCGTGGACAACTCGCTGACCTCGTTCCTCAAGGGCGGACAGCTCAAGACGAAGCAGGGCACCGGCGAGCCGAACCCCGACTGGATCCCGCTGGCCCACGAGATCGCCCGTGAGTACGCCGTCAAGGCCGACGCCGATCCGGGGAACGTCGCCACGGACATCTTCAACATCCCGGCGACGGCGCACTACATCGGTGGCTGCACCATCGGTGACTCGCCGGCCACCGGGGTGATCGACCCCTACCAGCGGATCTACGGCTACCCCGGCCTGCACATCGCCGACGGCAGCGCGATCACCGCCAACCTCGGCGTGAACCCGTCGCTGACGATCACCGCCCAGGCGGAGCGGGCGATGGCGTTCTGGCCCAACAAGGGCGAACAGGACGCTCGACCCGCGCTCGGCGCGGCGTACGAGCGCATCGCGGCGGTGGCCCCGAAGGCGCCGGTCGTTCCCGCCAACGCTCCTGGCGCACTGCGGGTGTCGGCATGAGCGCCGCGACGACCGCCGCTGCGACGCTCGCCGAGCTCGAGCGCGGGACCGATCCCGAGACGGCGCTCGCGTTCTTCGACTCGCTCCCCGCCGTGACCTGCGACGAGCTCCGCGGGAGGTACCGGGGCCGTGAGCTGCTGACCGGCCACCCGATGGACGGCCTGCTCGAGGCCTCGGGCTGGTACGGCAAGCAGTTCGACGACGCCGACCACGTCCACCCCCTGCTCTTCCAGGGGCGTGGGGGAGAGGTCTTCGCGGTCGAGCCGCGCAAGGTGCCCCTCGGCATCGCACCGAAGATCCCGTCGGCCGTGGTCGACCGCTCCCAGGGTGCCGTCGGCGCCCTCAAGGCGGCCCTTCGGACCAAGAAGCACCGGGCGCGCCTCCGTGCCGTCGAGTACCGCGGCGTCGTCAGCGCCGCGATGGTCTACGACCACCTGCCGATCATCGACGTCTTCCGCCGGGTCGACGCCGACACCCTCCTGGGCGTGATGGACCTGCGTGACTCGGCGCCGTACGTCTTCGTTCTTCAGCACGACCAGACCTGACCGTCAGGGCCGCAACACGCCCCGATGGTCAGACGGTGCCCGTGCCCGTGGCAGAATGACGAAGCGGTCTTGACGCCTCCGGGCCTCGCCGCGCCCAAGTTCCGTTTGAATCGAGAGGTGTTCGTGTCTTCGAACCATCGTTCGGTCCCGCCCGTCGTGCTCACGCACCCGTCGATCGTCGCGCTGATTGAGCGTGGCGCACCGTCGGGCAGTGTCGCTGCGGAGGACGTCCGTCAGGCCTGTGCTGCTGCTGACGTCGCACCTGCCCACCTGAAGGGCCTGATGGGCCACCTGTCGGGCCTCGGTATCGCCGTGGAGCTCGGCTCGCCCGTCGAGCAGCGTGCCGTGGCTGCCACCACGGCCAAGAAGGCTGCGGCGACCGCCACCACCGCCAAGAAGGCGCCCGCCAAGAAGGCTGCTGCCGCTCCGGCCGCGCCCGCCGCGGCTGCTGCTCCCGCTCCGGCGAAGAAGGCGGCTGCCAAGAAGGCGGCGCCCGCGAAGAAGGCTGCTGCCGAGGTCGTCGACCTCGCTGATGTCGCCGTCGTCGCGATCGGCCCGGACGGGAAGAAGATCCTCCCCGACATCCCGGACGACCAGTTCGAGAAGGATGTCGTCGCCGACCCGACGATCAAGGAGGACGAGAAGACCGCGTCCTTCATCGTCTCCTCGGCCGACGAGACCGACGAGCCTGCCCAGCAGGTCATGGCCGCCGGCGCGACCGCCGACCCGGTCAAGGACTACCTGAAGCAGATCGGCAAGGTCCCCCTCCTCAACGCCGAGATGGAGGTCGAGCTCGCCAAGCGGATCGAGGCCGGTCTCTTCTCCGAGGAGAAGCTCGGCAAGGGCGGCAAGATCAGCCCGAAGATGACCGAAGAGCTCGAGTGGATCTCCGAGGACGGCCGCCGCGCCAAGAACCACCTCCTCGAGGCCAACCTCCGCCTCGTCGTCTCGCTGGCCAAGCGCTACACCGGCCGCGGCATGCTGTTCCTGGACCTGATCCAGGAGGGCAACCTCGGTCTGATCCGCGCGGTCGAGAAGTTCGACTACACCAAGGGCTACAAGTTCTCGACGTACGCCACGTGGTGGATCCGTCAGGCGATCACCCGCGCCATGGCCGACCAGGCCCGCACCATCCGGATCCCGGTCCACATGGTCGAGGTCATCAACAAGCTCGCCCGTGTCCAGCGCCAGATGCTGCAGGACCTCGGTCGCGAGCCCACTCCGGAAGAGCTCGCCAAGGAGCTCGACATGACCCCGGAGAAGGTCGTCGAGGTCCAGAAGTACGGCCGTGAGCCGATCTCGCTGCACACCCCCCTGGGTGAGGACGGCGACTCGGAGTTCGGTGACCTCATCGAGGACTCCGAGGCGATCGTGCCGGCCGACGCGGTGTCGTTCACGCTGCTCCAGGAGCAGCTGCACGCCGTCCTCGACACGCTCTCCGAGCGTGAAGCAGGCGTCGTGTCGATGCGCTTCGGCCTGACCGACGGCCAGCCCAAGACGCTGGACGAGATCGGCAAGGTCTACGGCGTGACCCGCGAGCGGATCCGCCAGATCGAGTCGAAGACCATGTCGAAGCTCCGTCACCCCTCGCGCTCGCAGGTCCTGCGCGACTACCTGGACTGACGCACGACTGATCGCACCAGGAACGCCACGCCCGCCCCGTCTCCGCAGCAGCGGACACGGGGCGGTCGTACGCTCGGGCCATGCGCCGCGTTCTCGGGTCCGGGATCCCTGTCCTGTTGCTCGTCGGAGCCCTCGTGGCCGGCTGCAGTCTCGAGCACGAGTCGGACGCGAAGCCCGAGGCTGCCGCGCAGTCGTCCGTGGCACCGTCCGGAGAGCTGCGCCTGGCGGACGCGGTCGACCCGCAGCTGTTCGGAACCGGTGACGGCCTGGTCCTCGTCGCGTCCCGCCTCACCGACGACGGTCCGTACGGCGGCGTCGTCACCAGTTCGTACGACGGCAGCGGATGGACGTCCGGCGAGAGCCTCTCGACCGACGGTGCCCGGACCTCCGGCGCGCGGGTCGTGATCAACCCGTCGGGTGTCGGCGTCGCGCTCTGGACCGAGGCGTCCGGCGAGGACTCCGACAGCGAGGAGCCGACGTCGCCGCCAGTCGTGGCGCGCGTGCGCCAGGCGGACGGCACCTGGACCGAGGCCGAGACCCTGGGGGCGATGGCCTATCTCGAGGACGTGCAGGTCAACGCCCGCGGTGATGTCGCGGTGCTCGGCTACCCCGACGAGGGAGTGCGCGTGCTGGCCCTGCGGCCGGCGGGAGAGGACTGGAACCTCACCGACCTGTCGTCGTACGACGCCGGGTCGATGGCGCTCGACGAGGACGGCGGTGTGCACCTGGCCACGACGGGCACGAACCGT
>NZ_JBMCZA010000010.1:0-1085 GCF_048654705.1 Nocardioides sp. CPCC 206348 | reverse complement strand
GCGTGCTGGCCCTGCGGCCGGCGGGAGAGGACTGGAACGTCACCGACCTGTCGTCGTACGACGCCGGCTCGATGGCGCTCGACGAGGACGGCGGCGTGCACCTGGCCACGACGGGCACGAATCGCGGCGGCGGGGGACCGGTGCAGGTCTCGTACCTGCCGGCAGGCGGCACGTGGACAGACCCCATACCGGTGCCGCTCGACGACATCGCCACCGAGGCAGCGCAGATCGTGGCGCTCCCCGGTGGCGGCGAGGCACTGCTGGTCGGCACGATCTCCGCCACGTGGCAGTCCACCTTCGACACGCAGTACTACTGGGCGACGGAGTACCACCTGCTGCGCCGCGGCGGCACGACCGGGGGCTTCACGGAGCGCTGGTCTCACGACGGGGCCACCGACATGCGGGTCGTGGCCGACGGCAAGGGAGTCCGGCTCACCTGGATCCAGGACGAGGCCGGCCAGCAGGTCGAGGGTGCGGCCGGTCCCACGACCGTGCCGACACGGCAGGCACTGCTCACCCGTGGCCCGGACGGTGCGGTCGTCCGTCTCGGCGAGGCCCCGGTCGAGATGTCGGACTCCGAGATCGGCGGTGGCCTGAGCTTCATGACGGCGTCGGGGTGCGACGGGCCGGCCGTCATCTGGCGTACGCACGACGAGCAGGAAGGGCCGGGCCACCTGCAGGTCCGGGTGGGTGACCGGGAGGCGACGGTGCCCGACGAGGGTGCGCGACCCGTCGTGGACCTCCAGGCTGCCCTGGCCTGCACCGGGGGCGTGCCGTGGCTGGCACGGTCGGCCGACCTCGAACAGGTCGGTTCCGACGACGGCGGGGACCTGCGTATCGCCCGGGGAACGGTGGTGGCCGGTCCGCTCGGCTGACCGGTCAGCCGCCCGACCGGGTCAGCACCACGTCCAGATCCCGACGCGCGCGTGCTGCGCCGCCTGCTCCACGCGTTCGTAGGTGGCCCGCTTCCTGAACGGGCCGTTGCGGTAGACGTAGACCTCCGCGAGCCCGCGGCTCAGCTGGTCCTGTCCCAGGTCCAGCCGGTCGGAGGACCTGCGGACGTAGCGGAGCAGTCGGTCATAGCG
>NZ_JBMCZA010000009.1:0-5180 GCF_048654705.1 Nocardioides sp. CPCC 206348 | reverse complement strand
TCGATCTCGCTGTGCTCACCGTAGCGGGAGCCTCCGACACAACCCCCGAGCTCAAAGTCCTCGTCCAGGACCGCGCCGAACCGTCTGGACGCGCGCTGCCGGGGGGGTTCATCCGCGAGCGCTGGACCGTCGCTCAGACCGTCGAGGACGTGTTGCGGCGCAAGGTTGGCGTCGAGCCAGCTGACGATGTAAGCCCGCGGCTGCTGCGGCTCTTCGACGATCCCTCACGCGACGACCGCACCTGGGTGATCTCGGCCGGGCACTCCCTGTCGGTCCACGAGAGCGTGCTCATCGACGCTCACGGTGACCTCGTCGACGTCAGGCCCGCAGGAGAACTAGCCGAACCCGGGCCCCTGCTCTTCGACCACGACGAGATCGTCTCCACCGCGGTGCGGGCGTTGCGGGAGCGCTACGAGATCCGCTTCCGGTACGTCGACATCCACCCCGACCCGGACGGGTTCCTCCCCGAGCCCTTCACACTCCATCAACTTCGCAAGGTCCACGAGGCCGTGGTCGGCGACGAGCTGCACAAGGACAACTTCAACCGTCGGATGAAGCCGCTGCTGGAGCCGGTGCTCCGCAAGGGCGAGCCGGTGCTCGCGACGAACCTGCGCGGGCGGCCAGCCGCCCTCTATCGGCGTTCCGGGGTTTCCGTCGCAGCACATCCGTAGCGTGCATGCATGGCAGCGATCTATGACCGCCGGGTCTCGGCGGAGTTCCTGAAGCACTTCGACCCGAACGACACCGACGCGCCAGGCGTCGCGTCCTCCCTAGTGTCGTATGCGAAACACGCGCTGTACCCGGTCGACCTCCAGTTCCGACACACCGTGCGGTCGGGCCTCGACCACGCCACGCTCTACGTCGGCCTCACCTCCGTCCTCGACCTGCACATGAGCAAGAAGGGCCTGCTCAAACTGGCGGTCCATGCGACGCACGCCAAGGCCGGCGGATTTGACCCGGCCTGGTCACAACCGCAGGCAGCCGCCGATCTGGCGGCGCACTGGCCCGAGGTCGAGCTCTACCTCGACCGCATCATCCCGATAGCTGCCCGGACCCACGGTTCGACAGAAGGCGCAGTGCAGGCGGCTGTCAGTTCGCGCGCATCCAGCAAACGCGTGATCCTTGACCGCGAGGTGACACCGTCCTTCGGATCGACGGACGAGAAGACTTCGTTCATGAAGGCCTGCGCATCACCGATCCTCGAGGCGCTGAAGATCGCCGACCTCGGGTTTGCCGGCATGCCGACCAAGCTCGGCAACGAGTGCGACGCCATCGGCGTCGACCAGGACGGCACAATTCTTGCCATCGAGGTCAAGCCGCTCGGAGTCGGCAGCATCGCGTGGGCACCCGCCCAAGCAACGATGTACGCCCGCATTCTGCAGCGCTGGATCGACGAGAGCGCCTCGGCCGACAACGTGCCGCCGCCTGCGAATGTGCTGAAGGATCAGCTCGAGCAGCGACGGTCACTCGGCCTCGTCGACGGCGACTTCAAGGTGGGCATCGCGATGCGGGTCGCCCCGGTTGTCGTCCTCCAGCGGGGCGCGTCGGCTGAGATGATCCGGCGAATGCTGGCTGTGCGCGACGCCTTGAAGGATGCGCCGCTCGGCGTCGAGCCGATTCAGCTCTTCGAGGTCAACCTTCTCGGCGACCTCCTCCCCCTCAGCGAATCCCGCCTTCCGGACGGCCGTCCGCGTCCGCAGAACTACGCAGCGGCAGAGAATGCACGACAAGCTCGGTGGAAGGCATCGAGCAGTGCACCGCTGCCCCTCGATGCGCGTGGGCCAGGCCAGGTGCGCAATCGATCGAAGGTTCTCGTGGATGTCGACTACGCGTTGCCGGCTGAGCACGCCGTACACAATCTGCTTCCCGAGGTCAGGCAGCAGGCGCTCGACATGTTCAAGAACCTCAAGATCGGCTGGCACCAGGGCATTGCCGGCGGCCCGTCAGCGCATCTCCGGTCGTCGCAGGTGCAGTGCGTCAATGCCTTGACCGCCATGGCAAGCGACCCGGACCGGATCATCAAGGCTTTCGGCTCCCAGCTCGACATTGCGACGGTGCGCGACTTCGGCGAGATCGACCCGACCGAAAGTGGTCGCTTCCTCACGTTCGAGTTCATCGGACTGACCAACTACTTCAACGAAGGCTCGAACGGAAAGAGGGTGCGCGGCTCCCAGTGCACGAGCGTCGACGCCGCGTTCGCCTACGTCACATCCACGGGCAAGAACGCACTAGCTCTTGTCGAGTGGAAGTACACGGAGAACTACCCCAGCGCTGCGCCAACCAATGATGCCAAGCACGCCGAGCGGCTCCGACGCTACGAGAACTTGCTCAAGTCGGCCAAGGGCCCGATCAAGGCGGGGCGGTTGGACCTGGCAGACCTTTTCCATGAGCCGATCTACCAGCTGGTGCGACAGCAACTGCTCGCCGATCAGTTGAGGAGTGATTCTGCTGTGGCAGCGGAGGTGGTCCGGGTCATTCATGTCCTGTCACCGGACAACAACGCCTACCAGCGTTCCTACCTTCCACCGGCCCTACGCGGCCGTGGGGCGACGGTGTCCGCCGTTTGGAAGACGTTGCTGCGCCATCCCGACCGATTCGTGACCATGGACCCGACGGTATTCCTCGACCCGGCCGTCACCAGTGAGCACTACGTCGACCGCTACGGATCCGGGTCGACTAACTGAACGAGCGTCTATGACGGCACCCGACCCCCCACACCCGCGGCCAGAACGTCGGGATGAACGGAGACGACGTCGCCGAAACTCGAGCGCACTGCCGCACGGTCGAACTCGGTGATCAGAATTGGCGATCGTCCAGGGTTGGCGCACGGTGCGCAACTGTCGCGGAGCGCGACGTTATGCGCTGCTGATGCCGATTTGATCGATTTGTCGCCCCTGCCGACTAGCCTCGGCGGAGGCAGAGCCTGCGTTCCCGTTGCGCTCGCTCGCCGCGCACCCAGGAGTGGACGATGGAGAACGAGATCCAACTCATCAGCGATGGCCAAAGCCTTGCGGTCATCGGAGAGTCGACAGCTGTAGACCTCTTCCTGGCCTCGGAGGACATCGCATCGAAAGACCTTGGATTGCCCAAGCTGTCGAAGGTGATGGGTGCCGGATCGGCTGCAGCAAGAGCAGGGTCGGAGATCAGCGCCCAAGCGGGTCGCTGGGTCAAGCTCACCCCGGAATCAGCAGCCAAGGTCAAGGCGATGGGCCTCATGCCGACCAAGACCCCTGGCGTCAGCCACGCGATGATTGGGAAGCCCGGCAACGTCAAGTCATGGCTCCAGATCTCAACGGGCCCCGGTTCGATCGCGTCGAACCCGGCGCTCTTGTCCGGCGCAGCGGGGATAATGACCCAGCTCGCGATGCAGCAAGCCATGGATGAAATCACGGACTATCTGGCCCGGATCGACGCCAAGCTGGACGATGTCCTTCGCGCCCAGAAGGACGCTGTCGTCGCCAACTTGATCGGCGTGGGCTTCGATATCGAGGAAGCGATGACCCTGCGCGAGCACGTTGGCCGCGTCAATGAGGTCACCTGGTCGAAAGTGCAATCTTCGTCAGCAACCATCGCGCGCACCCAGTCTTACGCGCTGCTCCAACTCGAGGCCCTTGCCGAGAACCTGCACAGCAAGCAACGGATCAGTGAGTTGCTCAAGGCAGCAAAGGAAACGGAGGCCAAGACCCAAGAATGGCTGGCCATCCTCGCACGCTGCTTTCAACTTCAGGACGCGATCGCCGTCCTTGAAATCGATCGTGTTCTCGAAACCGCACCAGATGACCTGAACGGACACCGGCTCGGACTGACGGCTGCGCGAAACGCTCGACTGGACGCCATCTCGCAAGTCACCAGCCGATTGCTGTCGGAAATGGCTGGGGCCGCTGCATCGGCCAACCTACGAGTGTTGCTTAACCCGTCTCAGTCACCAGCGGTCATCAGGTCGACCGCCCACGTCGCCGCTCAGGTCGATGACTTTCATGAGCGACTCGCTATCGGCGACAACCAGGGACAGTTCGAGATACGGCACTGGACTCAAGCTGTGGCTGAAGTCAGAGACAAAGCGCTTGAGACAGGGTTGGAAGGTGCCGAAGCCGCCAAGCGACTCGGCACCGAAGTTGGTCACCGCGCCAGATCGGTAGGCGGCACGGTTGCCAACGGGATTGCAGAGCGACGTTCGCGTCGACGCAATCAAGCCGACCGAGTCAACGACGACGGTTGAACTCATCAACTTCGCCTGACGCAGCGATTTCGCCTTCACGTCGCTGCGCTCTCCAAGGAGGCGGCCGACTGCGAGACCTTGAGGTCAGGTGCCAGGCCATGCACTGGCCACACCAGTAGATGCCGGTTGGTTGCTTCTTACTGGCTGCCGCATTGCGGCGTCGAATGTTAGACAGCGCTCGCTGGGCTTGCCACTCAGACCGATAAGGAACTTTGTTGCACTCAGGCACAGCGACAGGTCCTGAAATGTCGCCGTGCTCACCTGGGTCTATCCCCAGCCCTGCACGAAGGTTCACACCAAATGGTGGTCGACCGCTTCGAGATACATGGTCTCGCTACCGCCGATAACGGTACTCACTCACCACCCGGTATCACCAGCCTTGCCTGTGAAAGGTGTGCGACTCATGCAGGAAGATTTGCAGGCCGGTCCCATTGCCAATGGCCCACCTCAGCGCGCTAGGCAGGCGGCAAGCGCGTTGCCAGGTGCCCCTGCAAGGCAGCGAACAGCTTTCTCGGTGAGAGCACTGCGGCGCCGCGGGAAAGCCCGCTGCCCACCATGGGCCATCCAGCCGCCACGAAGCACCGGACGGTGACGACAGCACGTTGGGACTCGTCGACCTCTCGATCTGTCCGCACCTCGCTCCGGACGGAGAGCGGGGCAACTCGATGGCCGAGGCAGAAGCCTGGGCGAGCGGCATCGCCGGGGCGGGTACGCGATCGACGACCAGACCGCCATCGCGGTGGTCGTCGGCGTCGCCGAGGTGGTCTCCGAGGGTCTCTGGAAGCGTCTGACTACGGATTCCAACGCTCCGGCCGATGTCGGTGCGCCTCACTAGGTTCGGCCCCATGACCACCATCCCCGACGTCATCGACCAGTACTACAAGGCCTCGGCCTCCGGCGACCTCGACACCCTGCTCGCCTGTTTCCAGCCCGACGCCCATGTCCGCGACGAGAGCCACGA
>NZ_JBMCZA010000008.1:6785-11857 GCF_048654705.1 Nocardioides sp. CPCC 206348 | reverse complement strand
GTCCGCCGGGTCGTCATCGGCGGCTGAGGACGCCGTCCCGGACAGCTACCGCGTCGAGGAGGGCATGTGAAGGTCATCAGCGTGGTCGGAGCACGGCCGCAACTCGTCAAGCTCGCGCCGATTGCGGCCGCCATGGCGAAGACGACCCATGAACACAAGATCGTCCACACCGGTCAGCACTACGACGCTGGACTGTCGGACGTCTTCTTCTCCGGCCTCGACATCCCCGCGCCGGATGTGCATCTCGGTGTGGGGTCGGGCAGCCATGGAGCACAGACGGGCGCCATGCTCGCGGAGCTCGACCCGATCTTCGACGCCGAGGGCCCCGACTGGGTTCTCGTCTACGGCGACACCAACTCGACCATCGCTGCCACCCTCGCGGCCGTGAAGCTCCACGTGCCCGTCGCCCATCTGGAGGCGGGGCTGCGCTCGTTCAACCGGCGGATGCCGGAGGAGCACAACCGCGTCCTCACCGATCACGCTGCGGATCTTCTGCTGGCGCCGACGGCTGTGGCGATGGGGCACCTGGCCAGGGAAGGTCTGGCGGATCGGTCAGTCATGGTGGGTGATGTGATGGTGGATGTGTGCCTCCGGGTACGCGACTCCGTCTTGGCTGCCGGGGCGCCACTGGGAGGCCTGCCGCGAGGCATCGACCCATCGGAGCCCTACCTGGTCGCGACCCTGCACCGACCGGACAACACCGACGACCGCGACCGCTTGGAAGGTCTCCTTGAGCGCCTCGCGTCGTTGCCTGTGCAAGTGGCGCTGCTCGCACACCCCCGCCTGGTCGCGAAGGCGGAACATCATGGCCTGCGGCTCGAACGCGGATCGATTTCCGTTGGTCGGCCGCTGTCGTACGGAGAGATGGTCGCGGCGGTGATCGGCTCGCGTGGGGTGGTGACCGACTCGGGCGGGCTGCAGAAGGAAGCGTTCCTTCTCGAGCGTGTCTGCACCACCATCCGGCCAGAGACCGAATGGGTGGAAACGCTGAGGGGCGGCTGGAACACGTTGGTTTCGGACCCCGACGCCATCGGTGCCTCAGCATTCGCCGACGTCGTGACGCGAACCGTCCCGCTCGCCGAGCGTGGGACCCCCTACGGCGATGGCGCAGCGGCGCAGACGGTGGTCGAGGTCCTGGCCGATCATGCGCATGCTCGATCCTGAACTCGCCACGGCCCCAGTCGTCCCGAATCGCGTTGTCGGCGGGATCTCGACATCTGCAAATGTCGTGGTGATGGCGAACTAGGTCGCTTCATTCGTGGTCCGGTGCGTCTGACGGAAGGCTGCGACTCGTTGACGAGCAGATGATGACGCGCAAATCGAGGTGACTTAGATCACTTGGCGAGCGGGCAGGTTTCTCAGCGACCTCTCGGAATTCGTGCGAAGGTGCGTCCTGTCTAGACGTGCCGGGAGGGTGGCGTCTGCGAGGGAAGGCTGTTCGTTGTTCTCTGCGCGCTACCGCATTGGTATCGGTTCACTCGTCACTGCGGTGGCGGTCTCGGGCTTCGGTGTCCAGGCCATCAATCCGCCGGTCACGGCGGCGGCACCGGTCAAGGCCGAGCCCGACGCCGGTGGTGGTCCGTTGACGCGCCCGGACAAGATCTCCGCAATGGTGACCGCGCAGGCCACTGGTGAACGTGTCGAGGACCTTTCCCAGGGCACTGAGTCGTCGCAGGTGTTCGCGAACCCGGACGGTTCGTGGACCTCCGAGACGACCTCGGGCCCCTCGCGGGTTCGCGACGACGACTCGGGGGAGTGGGAGGACATTGACCTGACATTGGTCAAGGTTGGTGGGCGGTTGATGCCCACGGTGTCGCCGGTTGATGTGTCGTTCTCCGCGGGTGGTGACAAGGCTTTTGCTGACGCGGTCCCTGTCAACGCGGCCGTGAAGGACGAACTCGAATGGAAGTGGCCCACCGTCCTGCCCGAACCGGTCCTCGATGGACCGACCGCGACCTACCCCGATGCTGTCGCGGGTGGGGACCTGGTCGTGCGAGCGACCACTGCAGGCTTCACCCACAACATCGTCCTCAACGAGCGTCCCGAACCGGTACCAGCCGGCGCCGATAATCCGGCCGAACCTGAGGCTGACCCATCTGATCCGGCTGTGGATGGTCCGGTGTTCTCGTTGCCGGTGCTGACCCCGGGTGCGAAGCTCACCGAAACCCCTGCGGGCGGTCTCTCGGTCGTGGATGCTGGTGGTGCGGGCAAGGGCGTGCAGGTTGCTACGGCGGCGGCTCCGTTGATGTGGGACTCTTCGAAGGACGCCGTGGGCGAGCCGGTCGTTGAGCCGGTCGAGGTGAGTGTGGATGCCTCGACCACGAAGTCCGGGGTTCCGGTCGCGACGGTCAATCTGGAACCGGCCATGGACTTCCTCATGGACCCCGAGACTGTTTACCCGGTCACGATCGACCCGACGTACAACTTGGTCGCACAGGTCGATACATGGGTGTCGCATTCGCGGCCGACCTCGCAGTCTGCTGAGACCTACTTGCTGGTGGGGACGTTGGACGGGTCCAATATTGCTCGCTCGTATCTGAAGTTTGATGGTGACGCGACCTGGGATGGCCACCAGATCATTCGGGCCGACCTGGTGTTGCGGAACTACCAGTCCACGACCTGCACCGCGGGTGCGGTTCGTGCCTCGGTGATCACCGAGGGCTGGGTTTCCACGAACATCACGTGGGCCAACCAGCCGTCGACGACCACGACGCGTCAGGTGGACTTCACCCCGGCCTACGGGGCGTCCGGGTGTCCTCAGGCGGACGCGATGTGGAACATGACCGGGATCGTCATGGACTGGGCCTCGGACGCGCGGGAGAACCACGGCATTCAACTGCGCGCGGCCACCGAGACGAACCTGAACGCGTTTCGTCGCTACTTCTCCCGCGAGTACGGCAGCTACCAGCCCAAGATGGTGGTGACCTACAACCTGCCCCCGAACACCCCCAGCGGTGTCACAGCGAAGCAGGTGACCTCGTACGCCCCGGACGGTGGGTCGGCAGCGACCTACACGTGGACCAACCGGCCCACGTTCACCGCGAAGGTCTCCGACCCAGACGGTGGCCTGGTCCAGCCGGTGTTCCGGGCGTTTGCCTCAACCTCGCTGACCTCCGCGGACCTGGGCACCTGCACCGCACCGTTGGTGGCCTCGAATACCACCTCCTCTTGCACGCTCCCGACATTGCCGGCCAACACCACGGTCTATGTGCGGGCCAAGGCGCGCGACTCACGCAGCCTGCACGCGGGCGGGTCTCTGGCCGCGACCGCGGGCTGGACCGCACCCGTCGAACTGCGCGTCGCAGCGACCAAACCGAATCCCGCGGTCATCTCCTGCCCGACGCCCTATGCGAACCAGTCCTGGGCGACCACGGCACCTACTGCGGACGTGACGTGCACGATCACCGCGGCCGGGACCGGGCACAGTGCCCCCGGCACTGTGCGGTGGAGCTTGAACGGTGTCGTGCAGGACACTGTCAAGATCACCCCCTCATCAACGCCGTCGACCACCGCGTTCACGGTGACGATCCCCAAGTCCGAGGGTGGCTACCAGATCAGCGCGATCGCCATCGGCCGCGGTGGTGTGCTGGCTGACGAGTCGACCTACTCGTTTGGATACGGGCCGTTCGCGATCACCAGCCCCGCACCGGGTCCAGGTGACTCAGCGGGCCCCGGTGATGATGGGTCCGCTCTGACGGTCACCGACAAGGTCACCATCACCGCCCAGGGCCCGCCGAACATGTCCTCGACCCCTGACCCAGTCATCAAGTGGCGCATCGCCGGCTCCGGGGAAGGCGACGCCTCCTCGGAATGGACCACCGCGACCCCGATCGACTCCGACGTTGACGCACCGGCCACCGGCATCACCACGGTCTCGGCGACGGTCGACACCACCGGCTTCGCTGGGATTGATCAGAAGAAACCGGTCCTGCTCGAGTTCCAGCTCTGCGTCCCCTACGCCGCCGGCGCGGCATGCACGTGGAATCCCTCCCCGGTCACGGTGTTGAAGGTCCCGCACGCCTTCGGCGGCAACTACCCCGTCGCCACTGCCGGCCTCGGCAAAGTGGCGCTCTGGACGGGTGAGTTCTCCTTGTCCGAGACTGACGTCGACGAGCCTGGCTTCAACACCAGCTTGTCGATCTCCCGTACCCACACCACCTACGGCGGACTCGCTGGCAACGGAACTGGCGGGGCTGGGGCCTTTGGTCCCGGGTGGACCGCTTCCATGGACGGACCTGGCTCCGGGTTGACCGGTGCCACGCTGATGGACGCCACCCGCGACGACGGGTCCTTGGTCCTCATCGATCCCGCGGGCGACATCCTCGCCTGGGGCAAGACCACGCCCCTGACCCGGCGCACCGGTGCGAACCTCGCGACCGGGGACTGGGTCGCGCTGGACGAGGACACCGAACTGTCCGGCCTCAACCTCACCGTCGCCGGCGCCGGTGCGACCACAACGGTGACGATCACTGGTGCCGACGGGACGAGGACCACCTTCAAGGCCGCTGCAGCACCGACTGGCACCGCCCCCTATATCTTGGCGCCTGCATCGGTTGAAGAGGCCGGGCAGGTCGGCACCACCACCTACAGCGCCGACGCACAGGGCCGCGTCACACGCATCCTGTCCCCTGTCCCCGGCAGCGTCACCTGTGCCGCCGCCGGAACCCCGACCGACGTCCTCGTCGCGGGCTGCCACGCCCTGACCTTGACGTACGGGACCAGCGGGGCCGAGAACAACCGGCTCACCGAGGTCCGCGCGATCCACGGCACCGCCAACACGCTCGTGGTCAGCTACGACTACGACACTGATGGCCGACTCATTGGCGTCACCGACGAGCGCACCGGCCTGACCACGACCTACGGCTACGAGGGTACGAGTGCTCGGATCGCCTCGATCACCCCGGCCGGGCTCAAGGGCATTGGGTTCGTCTACGACAACGATCACAAGATCACGACCGTCACCCGCGACAACCCCACCGGGTCCGGGACCACCACCTTGGCGCAGGTTCGTTACGACGTCCCCCGCGACGGCACCAACGACACCCCTGACCTCGACGCTGATGCGGTGAGTG
>NZ_JBMCZA010000008.1:0-6709 GCF_048654705.1 Nocardioides sp. CPCC 206348 | reverse complement strand
ATGCCGGCTTCTCCTACACCGATGACACCGGTCGGACCCTGAATACTGCCGAGTACGGTGCCGGGCGCTGGCTGATCGACGCCACCGACTACGACGCCCTGGACAACCCCACACGGGTCCTCGACAACGGCGACATCGCCGCCATCCAGGACGGAACTCTCGCCCCCAGCGACGCCGGGACCCTGACCGTCTACGACGAGGTCAAGAACTCCGCGGACGTCGTCACGATCCCTGCCGGCGCGGTGGCGACCGAGACGTTCGGGCCGGCCCGCCTCGCCGCCGTCAACGATGCCGGGGACGTGGCGTGGGTACGTCCCCACACGAAGATCAAGTTCGACGAAGGCGCACCCAACGACGGCATCAAGGACCCCACCGCAGTCGATGCCCCAGTCAAGGGCTACGCACTGGCCACCAGCAGCACCACCCGCCCCTGGGATGTCGCCACCGGCACCGACCTCACAGGAGCCGGTTACTCGGTCGCAGAATCGAAGACCGGGTATGAGCCGATCGTGGCAGGCGACAAGTCCGGCTGGGACCTCGCAGCCGCTACGACCAGCACCACCGTCATGGGCGGCAGCCAAACCGACATCATGACGACCACCCGCTACGACGACAGGGGCCGAGTCATCGAGACCCGCCAACCCCTCTCCGACGGCAACGACGCGGGGACCCGGCAGAGCATCTACTACACCTCAGGTACCAACGCCGCCGACGCGGCCTGCGGCGACAAGCCCGCCTGGGCCGGCCTGCCCTGTGTCACCAAGTACGCCGGCGGCGACCTCCCCGTGCAGCGGGTCACCGACTACAACGCCGACCAGCAGCCCCTCGAGGTCACCGAAACCGTCGCCGGAATGCTACGGCGCACCAGGACCAACACCTACGACGCCGCCGGTCGTCCGATCAAGTCCTGGACCAAGACCCACGGCATGACTGGATCCACCGCATCCACCGGCACCAAGACCACCTACGACCCCGCCACCGGCCTGACGACGAGCGTCCAGGCAATCGACAACACCGGGGCCGAGATCACTGGCACGACCATCACCACCGGCTACGACACGTGGGGACGGGAGGTCTCCTATGAACCCGCTGCCGGCGAATCCACGACCAGGACCTACAACGCCGCTGGCGACGTCGCGACGATCGTCGATCCCCGTGGGACCACGACCTACACCTACGACGGCACGGACGCCGACGGCAACACCGAACACCGGAGCCTGGTCACCAAGGTCTCGACCAGCCGACCCGGCACAGCCGATGTTGAGTTCACCGGCGCCTACGACGCCGACGGCACCCTGGTCACCCACAAGCTCCCCGGCGGCCTAGCCCAACGCAGCGCCACCAACACGGCCGGCGAACTCACTGACGTGACCTACACCGGTCGAGTGAACCTGCCCGACGCCAACGGCGACCTCATCCCGACCGAGGACGTGCCCTGGGTCGGCTGGTCCCAGCAAGCCGACATCTTCGGCCGCACCGTCGCCGAATGGACCCCCGAAGGAGCCGCCTTCACTGGCGACCTCACCTCCGGTGCCGGCTCCGGATACTCACGGGCCTACACCTACGACCGCGCCGGCCGCCTCACCACCGTCATCGACCGCACCACCCCCACCGGCGGCGGACTCGTCGAAGACGACGGAGGCAACCTCACCGTTCCAGTCGGCACGACCTGCCAGACACGGACCTACGGCTTCGACCGCAACGGCAACCGCACCAGCCTCACCAAGAAGGGCGCCAACCCCGACAACACCTGCTCGACCACCGTCACCGACAGCAGGTCCTGGGGCTGGGACACCGCCGACCGACCCACCAACGCCGGCTACGACCGCGACCCCCTCGGCCGCATCACCGCCATCCCTGCCACCGATACCCCGACCGGCACCGATCCGATCACCCTCGGCTACTACGACAACGACACCGTCCACACCATCACCCAAGGCACCGGACCCGCCGCAGTGACCAGCACCTACGCCATGGACGCCGCCGGCCGCCGAGCCACCGAAACCACCGGCACCACCAGCGTCGACATGCATTACACCGGGACCGGCGACAACCCCAGCTGGGCTCAGACCACGATCACCGGAACCGGGGGCAGCACCAAGACCACCCGCTACCTCGACAACCTCTCCGGAGACCTCTCCGCCGTCCTGATCAGCAACGGCACCAGCACCACCGCCTCAGCGGACCTCGAGATCGCCCTGGTCAACCCCCACGGCGATATCGTCACCACCGTCCCCATCCCCACCAGCGGACCAGCAGATGGGATCGATGCCTGGGCCGACTACGACGAATACGGCAACCCGTCCACGGCGTCGACCTCGACCCAAACGCAACTCGCCGACACCGGCATCGGGTACGGATGGGTTGGTTCTAAGCAGCGAGCCACCAATCCGCATGGCCTCCTCCTCATGGGCGCACGGCCGTACAACCCTGTCACCGGCCAGTTCACGTCCATGGACCCCGTCCAGGGCGGCAACACCACGACCTATGCCTACCCTCAAGACCCCATCAACAACTATGACCTTGACGGAAAGATCAAATGCTCCCGTTATGACCCGTTCGCTTGCTACCTAAAGCGCCGTGTTGACAAGTACAAGAGTTGGTATGGCAAGGCCACCAAACCGGTCTTTGACCATGTCAAGAGGCATCCCGGGTTCTACGGCGGAGTAGGTGTCATTGGCACGTGCTTTTTCAGTGCGGGTACGGGATGCGCCTTGGCGACTGCCGCTTACACGGGGTACGTCATGCACGATGCGGCCAAGAAGTGCAAGGGATGTAGCATGAAGAAGAAGGCTCGGGCGGCGGCTATCGCCGGTGTGCTTTCGTACGGCCTTGGCATGGGCCCTGGTTTATGGCGAATGAAGTTGGCAGCAGTTGCTTTCGCATCGGGTGCTGGAATAGCTTTCCGCGTCATCCAAGCGGCGACTGACGCCGTTCTTCACGCCATGTGCACGTGGCGATCAGTGTGTTGAGGTGCGACAGGTGAGTTTGGGCGAGTTGCCGCGACCATGGCAGGTGACGCTCGATGGGGACCTGACTATTTCGGGCCCGCAGGGTTCGGTTTGGTTTGGGCCAGATCGAGTCCATTGGTGTACGGGTGAGGACTCGGGAAGCGCCTTGTATTCGACCGTTCAGAACATCGATGTAATGCTGCCGCTTTATGGTCGGATTGTTAGGGGCATTCTCCTATTCATAAAATATACTTTGGTCGGAATGCCGGTTAAGGTCAGAAGGCTCGAGGCGGTTGTCACTGTTTCGACCACCATGCGAGACATATCGCTGTACCTCGGGGTCGAACGGGATCGTTACAAACTCAGCCAATGCTTGGCAGTCGAACGCCTCATGGACGTGCTTCGTGCCGAGCGTGCGTACGACCTATTGGGTCAGCGTGCATCTGCAGGCGAGCTCGTCGCGGAGGCGTTCTCGGTCGCCGATGATGGTGACTTTGGCAACCGCGGCCGTGTTCGTGCGGTCGTTCGGCGATATCGATAACCACTATCAATCGCGGGAGGGCGGCGGAGGGGGCTCCGATGGATCGAGGCACGGACCTGACATAACATAAGCTATCGGTGGTGCGCGGGGGCTTGGAGCGAGTCCGAGCCACGGCAAGGTCCTGGCCGCCACCACGTTCGGCTTCTGGACCAGGTTCACCGACCGTGACCGGACCGCGACCTTCTGTACGCCGATGCTGCGCTGTGCCGCCCCCGGTTTTCGGTCCATCTTGTGTGCGAGGGCGCATTGCCATGAGGGTCCTTGTGGAGGTGTTTGATGGCGGCAGCGAAGCGGTTCACCACTGGGTAGATCGTGGCGAAGTTGCGTGAGGCGGAGAAGCTTCAGGTGCAGGGGTCGACGATTCCGCAGGTCTGCAAGCGGTTGCAGGTCAGTGAGTAGACGTTCTGTCGGTGGCGTCAGAAGTACGGTGCGTTGAAGGAGGACGAGGCGCATCGGCTCAAGGCGCTCGAGGCCGAGAACGCCCGTTTGAAGCGGATTGTGGCTGAGCAGGCCCGGGATATCTCGATGTTGAAGGACCTGCAAAAAGGGAAACTGGTGATCCCGGCTCGTCGCCGGGCTGCCACGGCCCATCTGGTCCGCAAGTTCAAGGTCTCCGAGCGTCGGGCATGCAAAGGTCACTGGGCAGCATCGCTCCACCAACCGGTACGTCCCGGTGCCGACCGACTTCGAACAGCAGCTGGTCGCTGCGATGAACAAGGTCGCCGATCGGCATCCACGGTTCGGGTACCGCCGTGTCCACGCACTCCTCGTCGCGGATGGCTGGGAGGTCAACGTCAAGCGCGCGGAACGGTTGTGGCGCCGCGAGGACTGCGAGTGCCACCGTCGCGTTCCAGGCGTCAGGGCGGAAAGCGCTGGGCACTGACGCTCATTCGTTGTGAATGCTTCCGGCAACCAGCCAGGCTCATGTCTGTTCCTACGACTTCATGAGCTTGCGCACGGTGCGAGGCACGGGGCTGCGGGTGTTGAACGTGATCGACGAGTTCACTCGGATCTGTTTGGGCTTCCAGGTCGGGTACTCGATCGGTGCCGCCGACGTTCGTCGCTCGTTGGAACGCCTCTTCGAAGCCACGGCCGGCCGCAGGTGGCCCGCTCCGACACCGGCCGAGAGTTCATCGCTACGAGCTTGATGGACTGGCTCACCCACGAACAAGGCGTGTTGCCGGTCCAGGTCGCGAAGGCCAGCCCGCAGTAGAACGGGTTCATCGAACGCTTCAACGGCTCGATGCGCGACAAATTGTTGAAACCGCGAGGTATTCCACTCGTTGACCGAAGCCGCGTCGTGATCGGGGAGGTCGAGCATTGCAACCCCGAGCGCCCGCGCTCGGGTCTTCAGGTGCGCACGCCGATCGGCTACGCCGCGTACATTGCGATCCAGCCGACGTTGTCGACGGAGCCTTGTGAGAGGGGGTGAATGAGAGTGCCTGCCACCATCGAGAGTGGACCAGTCGCGACCATGAACCCTGTCCAGATCCGGGTAGAGTTCTCTCACATCATGTGGACCAACTTCTCGGGGCCGGACACCCCATCGTCGGCGTGAACTTCGACGCGCGCGGGCCACGGAAGCTATTCGCGGTGAGTCTCATTGCGCGCCAGACAGCGGTGGTTCCCAAGGTCTTCTGATGCCGGGCTCGTGGACTCGCCGGAGCGGCCGTTACGCGAGTAAGGACCGGTAGAGCGCGTCCAGTGTGTCTGCCTGAGCTTCCCAGGTCCACGACCGCATGAGGTTCTCGTCGTCATACGCCGCGAGGTACCTGTCCCTGTCGGCCAGGACGAGGGAGACGGCGCGCGCCAGATCCGCTGGGTCGCCCGCGGTCCAGACCTCGCCGAGCCCGAGGCGACGGGTCGTTTCCGCCATGACCTTGACGTCGGTCACCACGATCGGCAGACGCGCTTGGGCGTACTCGTAGTACTTGGTCGCCAACGCGATCTCGTTGTTGGGACCGTGCAGCAGGCTGTGGACGCCGACATCGGCGCCAGCCAGGTACGGCACGATCTGATTCACGGGCACAAAGGGAGCAAGGTGCATGCGGTCGCGGACGCCCAGCTCGTCTGCCAGGTTCAAGAGCCTAATGACAGCGGGTTGAGTGTCGTTGAGCACCACCATGACGAAATGGACTCCCGGGAGCTCGGGAAGCGCACGAACGATCGTGTCGACGCTGCGCGCTGGAGTAATGACGCCGGAGTAGAGGAGCAAGGGGACCTCGGGCCCGAGACCGATGACCTCCCGGACGTTGGCGTCAGGCGCCACGATCCCGCTGCTCAGGGGCGCGTTGATCACCACGGTGGGCAGGGCCGGAAGGTCGAACTCGACACGAAGCATCTCTGCCAAGGTGTCGCTCACCGTGACGACTGCGTCGGCGTGGTGTGCATAGGTCTGCTCAAGCAGGACTTGGGCGGCCTTCCACCGGCGGCTGTGGTTGGGGCGATCCGTACCGACGAGCCACTCGTGCGCGTCCCAGACCAACCGGGTGAATTGCCCGGCCACTCGGAGGCGGTTGGTCGCGCGCGCGCCGATCGCCAGCATCCGGTGGTCATTGGCATGGATCACGTCGGGCATGAGCTCATCGATCACAGGGCCGAAGGAGATCTCCCAGTCCCAGGTCTGCGAGTCGAGCCTCGACCAGGCCCGCTGGCCCTTGGTCAACTTCCACCAACGGATGGCGAGGTTGTCGGGCCAGCCCGTCGACATGAGGCGGGCGGCCCGGACGTCCATCGTCGCTCGTTGCCTGCGCCGGGTCCACCGAAGCCGTGCTCGAGCCACTGCCATCCGGCCCCGGCCGGTCAGACGGCGAAGGCCGGTGTCCGAGCCTCGAACCTTGTGCGTATCGATCAGCTCCGCTGCAGAGAGCACCGCGACCTCGGCCAAGCTCGTTTGGGCGGCCCCGACGCGGACGTTGCGGTAAGCCATGGGCGCACGGAACGTGGCGCGCCGCTCGAGGTCCGCGCGGTGCCCCACGCGTGTTGTCACGTCGACCAACTTGAGGTCGACACCCGGGAGGTCCAACTCCGCGGCCGGCTGCCCCCTGCCGGCCTTGCCCAACAGAGTTACGCGCCAACCCTTGGCGGCGATGGACGTAGCCTGCTTCTGGACCCGGGAATCACCAACGACCGCGTTGTCCACGAGCATGACGACGTGGGGTCGCACATCCACTGACGCCTGCCTTTCCTGACGGGTCACGCTGTGAGCTTCCTGGCC
>NZ_JBMCZA010000007.1:8556-17628 GCF_048654705.1 Nocardioides sp. CPCC 206348 | reverse complement strand
GGTTTGTCACCGCCCGTACCGGCGACAAGTCACAACTCGAGGGTGACAAACCCCAACTCGGCGTCAGGCCTTCGCGAGCCCGTCGTCGATCATCTGCTGGTAGTGCTCGGTGACCGTCTCGGCGACGGGGCGGAAGTCGATGCCCAGCTCAGCGGTGGTGCGGCTGCTGTCGTACGCCAGCGGGTGGCCGACGTTCTTCTCGACGTACTCACGGGTCAGGCCGGCGAACGGGGCGCTCACCTTGACGGCCAGCTTGGGGGCGATCATCCGCGGGAAGGTGAGCTTGTTGCCGAAGGACGCAGCCAGGATCCGGCCGATGCCGAGCATGCTGATCGTGTCCGCGTTGGTGAGGTAGCGACCCTTGGCCTCGGGGGTGAAGCCAGCAGCGATGTGCGCCCGCGCGACATCGCGTACGTCGACCACGCCGAGGTAGAGCTTCGGGACACCGAGGGTCAGGGAGTAGTCGGTGAAGTGCTTCATCGTGTCCATCGAGCCGGAGACGCTCGAGGTGGTCAGCGCCGGGCCGAGCACGAGGCCGGGGTGGATGGTGACCAGGTCCCACCGCTCCTGGGCCTCGGCGATCGCCCAGGCGTCCTTCTCGGCGACGGTCTTGGAGTACGGGTAGGGCTGGTGCTCCAGGCTGCTGGTGGTGTTCCAGTCGGCCTCGGTGACCGGCCGACCGACGATGTCGCAGTTGTCGCCGTGCAGGGCGACCACGCTGCTGGTGAGGACCACCCGCTTGACGCTCTCGGTGGCGTTGACGCTCGCCAGCACGTTGCGGGTGCCGTCGAGGGCGGGGTCGACGAGCTGTGCCTGCGGGTCCTTCACCTTGCCGAGCAGGAACGGCGACGCCGTGTGGATGACCAGCTCGACGCCGTCCATCGCGGCCGTGAAGCTGCCCTCGTCGAGCAGGTCGGCCTGGTGGAGGGTCAGCCGGCCGGGGTGCGCGTCGGCCAGCGCGTGCAGGTGCTCGAGACCGTTCGGCTTCTGCGGGTTGCGCACGGTGGCGCGAACGGTGCGGCCGTCCTCGAGCAGCTGGCGCACGATCCAGCTGGCGACATAGCCGCTTCCACCGGTGACGAGGACGGGTGCGGCGAGATCTATCTGCGTCATGCGGTCACACTAGATGGCTCACCAGCTGACGGCGTCGCAGTCCGTGGAGCGGTGGCCCTCGATCTGCAGCGTGGCGTGCTCGATCTGGAACTGGTCGCGCAGCAGTGCCTGCCCGGCGCGCAGCGCGCCGCCGCTGTCGGCACCGTCGTCGAGCACGAGGTGCGCGGTGGCGACGTTCATGCCGGAGGTCAGGGTCCAGGCGTGCAGGTCGTGGACGTCGCGCACGCCGTCGATCGCGGCGAGCGCGGAGGTGACGACGTCGATCTCCAGTCCTGCCGGGACGTGCTGCCCCAGGACCGCCAGCACCTCGCGCCCCAGCATGACCGCTCGGATGGCGACGAAGCCGCCGATCAGGAAGGCGACGACGGTGTCCCAGACACTCGACCCGGTGGCGATGATCAATCCACCGGCGATGAGTACGCCGACGCTGCCGGCCGTGTCCGCGACGACTTCGAGGTACGCGCCCCTGACGTTGATGGAGTCCTTCGCGCCGGCACGCAGGAGGAACAGGGCGATCACGTTGACGACGAGGCCGAGGAAGCCCACGACGAGCAACGGGCCGCTGGCCACGTCGGGGTCCTCGCCGATGCGCGTGACGGCTTCGATGACGACGTACACGGAGACGCCGAGCATCATCAGCACGGCCAGGCCGGAGGCGAAGACCTCGGCCCGATAGGACCCATAGGTACGACGACCGGTGCTGTCCTCGCGGGTCGCGATCTTCGTGGCGACGAGTGCGGCACCCAGGGCCACCACGTCCGCCGCCATGTGCCCGGCGTCGGAGATCAGCGCGAGGGAACCGGTGGCGATGCCGACGACGAGCTCCACGACGAAGAAGGCCGCGACCAGGCCGAACGACAGCGCCAACCGCCAACGGTGGCGCGCGCCCGCATGGCCCGTGGCAGCGGGAGTGTGGCCGTGTCCGTGTCCGACGCCCATCACCACTCCTCGTCGTGCAGGGCCGCGGGCCCGAAGTTCGCGCTGAGCACGACCGCTTCGCCGGTGGCCTCGAGCAGGCGCTCGGTGGCGCGCAGGATCTCGGCGGTCGCCGCGGGGTGCGCGAGCGAGAACATCGAAGCGCGGCCGCTCGGCCGCGACACGACCAGGCCGCAGTCGCGGAGCAGGGCCAGGTGCTTGGAGACCGTCGACTGGGCGAGGCCGAGGTGGTCGGTGAGGTCGATGACGCGGTGCTCGCCGAGGGCGAGGTGCTGCAGGATCGCGAGCCGGTTGGGGTCACTGAGGCCGTGCAGCAGGCAGGCCGCCGCGACGAGCGCCTCGACCTCGCTGGCCGTCTCCACCTGATTCATCGCCATATGGCGATGTAATCACCATCTGGCGTCGCCGGTCAAGTCCGGTCCGGGATCAGAACGGCAGGCTCAGCACCACGCGGAGCGGCAGTCCCGGCCACGCGACACCGAGCCACAGGCTCCGGGCGACGACACATCCCGGGTGCTGGTGGCCGCGGGCGAGGGAGGTCGCCCCACCCACGACGGCGGCCAGCGCGAGGACTCCGAGCACGCCCCAGCCCACGAGGTGCGGTGTCTCCGGGACCACGACGGCCGCCACCCCGAACCCGAGCAGCACCAGGCCCGCCAGGAACGAGGCGGGGCTGACCGGGGTGTCCCGCTGCCGCCACGGTTGTTGGACCGGACGGCCGCATGCGCAGCGCTTCATGGCGGGAACGTACCCGGGCCCCCTCCCGCCCCACTCGTTCGGTGCCTATGCTCCGATCGTGCTGATTCGACCGGGCGAGCTCGACGCCATCCGTGCGGGCGACATCGACCTGGCCTTCCGCCGCTGGGACCGGGCCCGGGTGAAGGTCGGCACCCACCTGCGCACGGCCGTCGGCCTGCTCGAGGTGACCAGCGTCGAAGCGGTCGCCCTCTCGGCCCTGCGCGCGGACGACGCACGCCGCTGCGGCGCGGCATCGCTCGCCGCCCTCAAGGACGCACTCAGCGTCCGCAAGGACGGCCAGGTCTTCCGGATCGGTCTCCGCTACGCCGGCCCCGATCCGCGCGAGGTCCTGCGCGAGTCCGTCCCGACCGCCGACGAGCTGGTCGACATCCTGGCCCGGCTCGACCGCCTCGACGCGGCCTCACGGATCGGCCCCTGGACCCGCGCGACGCTCCGGCTGATCGACGCGAACCCCGAGGTGCGCGCCCCCGAGCTCGCGGAGCAGATGGGGCGTCCGACGCCGGAGTTCAAGGTCGACGTACGCAAGCTCAAGGAGCGGGGGCTGACCGAGTCGCTCGCGATCGGCTACCGCCTGTCACCGCGCGGCGAGGCGGTCCTGGACCACGAGGACGGCCCGCGCGAACGGGCACCCCGGCGCACCGGAACGCCACTCCCGCGCACCATCGGCGCCCCCGCCACCCGCGCCCTGCGGGCCGTCGACCTGCACACCCTCGAAGCCGTCAGCGGCTGGACCCGGCGCGATCTCGCCGCGTTGCACGGGGTCGGTCCGATCGCACTCGACCGGATGGCCGCCGCGATGGCTGCCGGCGGCCTGTCCTACGCGCCGGACTGAGCTTTCCCCGCGTGCTGCAATGGACCCATGCGCGCTGTCATCCACCACGAGTTCGGCAACCCTGCGGAAGTCCTCGGCGTCGAGGACGTGGAGGTGCCCGAGCCGGGTCCCGGCGAGGTGCGCGTGCGCACCCTGCTGGCGGCGATCCACAACCACGACCTCTGGACGATCCGTGGTTCCTACGGCTTCAAGCCCGAGCTGCCGGCCCGCGCCGGCACCGAAGCGGTCGGTGTCATCGACGCCGTCGGTGAGGGCGTGGACAGGTTCCAGGTCGGCCAGCGGGTCGCGAGCGGAGGGACGTTCGGCGCGTGGTCGGAGCTGTTCATCGCCAAGGCGGGCGGGCTGATCCCCGTCGCCGACGGGATTCCGGACGAGGTCGCCGCGCAGCTGGTCTCGATGCCGTTCAGCGCGATCAGCCTGCTCGAGTCACTGGAGCTCGCCCCGGGTGACTGGGTCGTCCAGAACGCCGCCAACGGAGCGGTCGGCCGGATGGTCGCCCAGCTCGGAGCCGCCCGCGGCATCAACGTCATCGGGCTCGTCCGGCGCGCCGCCGGCGTCGAGGAGCTCGCCGACCAGGGCATCACGAACGTCGTCGCCACCGACGCCGACGGCTGGGCCGACCAGGTCCGCGCGATCACCGGCGGAGCGCCGATCAAGGCCGGCGTCGACTCCGTCGGCGGACCCGCCAGCGGCGACGTCCTGTCCCTGCTCGCCGAGAACGCGACCCTCGTCGTGTTCGGCGCGATGGAGTCGCCCACGATGGAGCTGTCTTCCGGCGACCTGATCTTCAAGCAGGCCACGGTGAAGGGCTTCTGGGGCAGCACGGTCAGCCAGACCATGCCCGCCGAGCAGCGCCGCGCACTGTTCGGCGAGCTGATCGAGCGGATCGCGCAGGGCAAGCTGACCCTGCCCGTCGACACGGTCTACTCGTTCGACGAGGTCCGGGCCGCGGCCGCCGCGAACGGCGAGCCCGGCCGCAAGGGCAAGGTCCTGCTGCGCCCCTGAGCCGCTGCGGGTTCATCAAGGTATGTGGCCGAGTTGGCACTTCCCAGTGGTTGCCCACCGTGGGGAGTGCACCTTGGCCTGCATCCGTTGATGAAGCCGCACGTGCCAGTCAGGTGACGACGACGAGCTTGCCCGCGTAGGTCCCGTCCTCGAGGTCGCGGTGCGCCTGGACGATCTCGTCGAACTCGTAGACGTGGCCGATCGGCACCTGCACGCGACCGGCCTCGGCGTCGTCCAACCAGGCCTGGAGCACGTCGGCAGGCAGGTCGCCCGCGCCGCCGGAATAGCCGCCCAGCCACACGCCGCGCGGCAGGTCGCCCGTCGGGTAGAAGTCCGGCAGCGTCCACGAGTTCGACAGCATTCCGGTCATGCAGGCCACGCCGTGCACGCGGACGGTGGCGAGGGTGTCGAGCAGGGTCGGCGCCCCGACCAGTTCGAGGGCACGATCGACGCCGTCGGGGAACAGCGCCCGCACCTTGTGCGCGATCGTGCCGTCATCGATGACGACGTGGTCGGCGCCGAGGTCCCGCAGCACCTGCTCCCGGGCCGCCGAACGCGTCGTGGAGACCACCGTCATGCCGCGCTGCTTGGCCAGGATCGTCGCGGCCTGGCCCACCGACGACGTACCGCCGCGGACCAGGAGGGTCTCGCCGGGCTGCGCATCGAGGCCGACGGTGAGGGAGCCGTAGGCGGTCTGCAGCATCTCGGGCACGGCACCGAAAGTGGCCCAGTCGAGGCCGGTGGTGACCGCGATCGTGTTCTCGACCCGTACGACGACCCACTCCGCGTAGCCGCCGTTGAAGGTGCGGCCCATCCCGCCCATCATCGCGACCACCTGCTGCCCGACAGGGAGCTCGCCACCGGGGCACGCGGCCACCTCGCCCGTCGCCTCGATCCCGAGGACCCGCGGGAAGGTGACGCCGTGGGCCAGGCCGATCCGGGTGTGCAGCTCGGAGCGGTTGAGCCCGAAGGCGCGCACGCGGATCAGGACTTCACCGACGCCCGGCACCGGCACGGGGAGCTCACGGATGACGAGGCCCTCGGGCGGAGCCGGTGCCTCGTCGAGGACCACCGCGCGCATCGTGTCTGTCGGCTGCTTCTGCCCTGTCGTCATGGGACCAGAACCTACGCCGACGGCGAGCGATTCCAGTCGGTCAGGAATCAAGAAGCACGGCCGGCGGACCGCGCCTAACGTCGTCCACATGTTCACCAACGACACCCAGACCACACTGTCCGCCCTCACCCTCGAGGTGGCCGACCCGGCCGCCGCCCGGGCCTTCTACGCCGAAGCGTTCGGCTTCGACACCCAGATCTCCTTCCGCGCCACCGACGACACCACGAGCGGCTTCCGGGGCTTCTCGCTCTCCCTCACCGTCGCCCAGCCGGCCAACGTCAACGCCTTCATCGATGCCGCGATCGCGGCCGGGGCGAGCGTCCTCAAGCCGGCCACCAAGTCGTTCTGGGGGTACGGCGGCGTCGTCCAGGCTCCCGACGGGACGATCTGGAAGGTCGCCACGTCGAACAAGAAGGACACCGCCCCCGCCGAGAAGAAGTACGACGACCTGGTGCTCCTGCTCGGCGCGACCGACGTGGCCGCGACCAAGCGGTTCTACGTCGAGCAGGGCCTGAAGGTCGCGAAGAGCTACGGCCGCAAGTACGTCGAGTTCGAGGCCGGCTCCGGTCCGGTCAAGCTCGCCCTCTACGGCCGGCGTGCGCTGGCCAAGGACGTGGGCGTGCCGGAGGACGGCGCCGGCTCGCACCGTCTCGTCCTCGGCGGCTTCACCGCGACGGACCCCGACGGATTCATCTGGGAAGCCTCGGCCTGAGAGCCCTCAGCCCTGCTCCCACTCCAGGTGGTGCCGCAGCTGCTGGATGGCCGCCTCGAGGTGCCGGTGCATGATGCCGCGGGCGAACTGCTCCGCGATCCGTGACATCACCAGCCCCGACAGGGTGATCGTCATCGTCATCGTGACGAGGGACCGCTCGGCGCCATCGGGTTCGACGAGCAGGTCGAAGGTGTGGCGGGTGCCGCGCCGGGCGGTCCACGCCAGGTGATGGTCGGCGGTCCGGTCGACGTCCACGGCACCGCCGATGTGGAGGGTGCCGACGTCGAGGAACACCTCCCACTCCTCATGACCCGGTTCGTCGAGCTCGCCGAGGAACCGGAACCGGCCGAACCCGCTGATCAGCGGCAGCACCCGCTGGGGGTCGGTGGCGATGGCCGAGACCATGTCTCGCGGGCGAGCGACGGTGGCGGTGACCGTGGCCGTGGAGCTCACGTGGTCACCCGATCACCGGCAGGACGGTCTTCGCGGCGAGGGTCGAGAGTCCGGCCTGCATCACGCTGGTGACGTAGTCGTACGCCTCGTCCCAGTCGGGCTCGTCACCGAACCGCTCGGACAGGTCGATCGGGTCGAGCACCTGGATCCGGATCTTCGCCGGCAGCGGGATGTGCGGCAGGTCGCCCGGCAGGAAGCCCCACGGGATGCTGAACGAGATCGGCAGGGTCTTGACGCGCAGCAGCTTGTCGAAGCGCAGCAGCTTCGCGGTCTTCCGCCCGTCGTTCAGGACGAAGAAGGTGTCCTGGCCGCCGGTCGCCACGACCGGCACGATCTTCACCCCGTTCTCGTGCGCCAGGCGGAGGAAGCCCTTGCGACCGTCGAAGACGATCTTGTGGCGGTCGCGCCACGGGCGCAGTGCCTCGACGTCGCCGCCGGGATAGACCAGCACCGAACCGTCCTGCGCGAACACGTCGGCCGCCGCCCGCGGGGTGGCGGTGACCACGCCGAACTTGCGGGCGAAGCCGCCGACCCCAGGCAGCGAGGTCACCATCTCGTGGCCGAGCGAGAACAGCGGTCGGCCCTCGACGGTCATGTAGGTGTTGTAGGCGAGCAGAAAGACGAAGGTGTCCGGTACGCCGGCCCCGCCACTGTGGTTGCCGACGAAAAGCACCGGCTCGTCGGGCACCTTCTCGAAGCCGTCGACGTCGGCCCGGAACCACACACTGGCCACCAGCCACAGCCGCGGCAGCATCCGCCGGATGAAGGCCGGGTCACGCCCGCTGAGGTCCGCCAACGGCGCCTTCAGCAGTCGGCTCTTGCCGGCGGGGCGATCACTGCTGCTGGCCACGAGCGATCAACGAGGCGGTGGGCGGCGAGTGACGTGTGGCCCTGGTGCGCAGCGCCGGGAGCCTGGTCAGCGAACGACGAAGCCGAGCCACGAGCCGACGACGAGTGTCCCGACCAGGACCTCGACCCGGCGGGCGATCTTCGCGGGGTACACATTTCCCTCGAAGTAATGGGCGATGAAGCCGCGCTCGCTCATCGGCTGCCGACCCGCACCCTCGCGCCCCCAGTCCTCGATCCGGGACAGCGGGCACGCCGCACGCGAGATCGACATCCGGCCTCCCCAGGCCGCAGCGGCGAGGTGGGGCAGGAAGACCCACGGCATCAACCAGGCGAGGAAGCCGCCGAGGACGGTGAAGGCAACGAAGAGCATGTGGACGACGCACGCCGCGGCGGCCACCAGTCGATGCATGCCTCGACACTAGGGCCGCCGGGGTGGCCGCCCGTCATCCTCGACCCGGTCACTACCAGGCGACCGGGCCTGCTGCATCGAAGAAGGTCCCCGACGGTCCGTCGTCGTCCAGCAGGGCGGCACGGGCGACGACGACGGCCGCCTCGTCTGCGGGAGACGGGGCTGCGGCGCGGTTCTCGGGGCCGCCCAGGTCGGTCTGCACCCAGCCGGGACAGACCGAGTTGACCTTGAGGGGCGAGTCGGCGAGCTTCTTCGACAGCGCGATCGTCACGGCGTTCAGCGCCGCCTTCGACGCCTGGTAGGCGGGGACCACCAGGCCGAAGTACGGCGACGCCGGGTCGAGCTGGTCGTTGAGCGAGCCCATCGTGCTCGACACGTTGACGATCCGGCCCGCGTCGGAGCGCATCAGAAGAGGCAGGAAGGCCTGGGTCACAGCCACCGCACCGAGCACGTTGGTCTGGAAGGTACGACGGAACAGCTCGACATCGAGCGGCTGGTCCTGATCGGGGCTGGTCGCCTCCGGCAGGATCCCCGCGTTGTTGACGAGGATGTCCAGGCGGCCGAACTCGCGGGTGACCCGAGCGGCGGCTTCCTGCACGCTCCCCGGATCCTCGACGTCGAGTGCCACGGCGCTCGCCCAGATCCCCTCCGCGCGCAGCTCGAGCACGGCAGCCTTCGACCGTACGTCGTCGCGTGCCGCCAGCACGACGGTCGCGCCGGCCTTGCCGAGCAGGCGGGCTGTGGCCAGGCCGAGGCCGCGGTTGCCGCCCGTGACCAGCGCCATGGTGCCGGCCCGTACGGTGTGGTCCTTCGTGATCGTTGTCATGTCAACGATCTTCGGTGAGCCGCCGTTCAGGTGCTGGCGGAAATCCGACCTGGCACTCAGCGCA
>NZ_JBMCZA010000007.1:7479-8526 GCF_048654705.1 Nocardioides sp. CPCC 206348 | reverse complement strand
CTCAGCGACGGTGCTGGCTGAAGAACCCGCCCGGCCGTTCGGCGGTGTCGTCGAGGGGACTGCTGCGCTTCCACTCCGCGAAGGTGCTGCGGGCGTCGAGGTCGATGCCCGGATTCGCGCGGGCGTACTCCGCGACGGCCACGGCCGGATCGACGCGTTCACGACGCTCGATCAGCCGCTGGTAGGCGACGAGCTGCCGGATGGAGTAGACGGCCGGCGGGCGGTGGGCCTGCGTGCCCGGGCCCGCCGCTGTGTGGGCGCCAGCATGTTCATGATCCCGAGTCATGTGCTCCACGCTAACCCGAGAAGCGACCTCGGGCGCAATGCCGTTCCCGGAATCCGGCGTCAGCCGGGCCCCGGGCAGCGGCGGTCAGAGCTCGGCGAGCAGGGCCTTCATCCGGTCGATCTCGGCGCCCTGGCCGATCACGATCTCGCTGGCGATCTCGGTGACCTGGACGTCGGTGCCTCCGGTCGCGACGGCATCGGCCATCGTGATCGCACCTTCGTGGTGCTGGATCATGCCCTCGAGGAAGAGCCTGTCGAACTCCGCGCCGTCCGCGTTCCTCAGGGCCTTCAGCTGGGCGTCGGTGAGCATCCCGTGCATCGTGTCGTGGCCGTGCTCGCCGTGGTCGAAGTCGGCCGGGTCGTCCTTGGCCGACGGTACGGCGACGCCCTTGTTCTCGAGCCACGCGGCCATGGTCAGGATCTCGGGGCGCTGCGCGGCCAGGATCCGGCGCGCGATGGACTTCACCGCGGGCGACTCCGCCCGGGTGCGGGCCAGCTTCGACATGGTCAGTGCCTGCGCATGGTGGGGAATCATCATCTGCATGAAGGCGATGTCGTCATGGGCGACGTCGGACTGCTTCACCACCTGGCCGGGATCGACGGTGGTCTCGTCGTCCCCCGGTCCGCCGGGCTGCACGACCCGGGGTGACGACGAGGCGCCCGGCTCCGCGTCGTTCTCCTTCTCCAGACAGCCGCTGAGGGAGAGCGCCGCCACGGGGGCGACGAGGACAGCGCACAACGACGTCCGCCAGGACATCCACC
>NZ_JBMCZA010000007.1:4856-7469 GCF_048654705.1 Nocardioides sp. CPCC 206348 | reverse complement strand
CGCGTCGTTCTCCTTCTCCAGACAGCCGCTGAGGGAGAACGCCGCCACGAGCGCGACGAAGGCAGAGCAGAACGACCGAGACCGAGACACCGAGAAGCTCCTCAAAGGGGTTGCGTGAAGCCCTCACCATAGGCGAGGGTCGAAGCTCGGATCCGCAGCCAACTTTTCTCGGGAGTGAACATGGCGATCCCTGTCCCCCTGCGCCTGCGCAGGCTCGGCGTCACCACGCTGGGCGTGCTGGCCCTCGGCATCACGGCAGTGACCCTGCCCGCCGACGCCCATGACGGCAACCACGACGACCCGGGCGGGCACGCATGTCCACCCGGCCAGGAGCGCGCCGCCGAAAGGGCCGGCGACAACTTCGACGATGCCTGCCAGCCGGGCCAGGACATCGCGCAGCTCGATGACAGCGCCGCGGTCCTCGCACCCGGCGAGGTCGACAAGAGCCGCAACATCTCGTTGCTCGCCAACCTCCCCAAGTCCGGCGCGTTCACGGCCGAGTCGTCGTTCGAGACCGACCTCGCCTTCCAGGGCAACTACGCCTTCCAGGGCAACTACGACGGCCTGACCGTCTACGACATCCGCAAGCCGCACAAGCCGAAGATCGTGACCCAGGTGCTCTGCCCCGGGTCGCAGAACGACATCTCGGTCCACGGCGACCTGCTCGTCCTCAGTGTGGACTCGAGCCGCAGCAACAACACCTGCGACAACGTGCCCCAGTCGGCGACGATCAAGGAGTCGTGGGAGGGCATCCGGGTCTTCGACATCAGTGACCCGACCTCGCCGCAGTACGTCGCAGCGGTCGAGACCGCGTGCGGGTCCCACACCCACACGCTGGCGCCGTCGGAGGACGGCAAGGACGTGTTCGTCTACGCGTCGTCGTACTCACCGAACGCGAACTTCCCCGACTGCCAGCCGCCGCACGACCAGATCAGCGTGGTGAAGGTGCCGGTGGATGCGCCGGAGGACGCGGCGATCGTGAGCACGCCCGTGCTGTTCCCCGAGGGCGGCAACCCCGCGGGTGGGTACTCCCGCGAGACCTCCGGCTGCCACGACCTGACGGCGTACCCGGCCAAGGACATCGCGGCCGGCGCCTGCATGGGTGACGGCGTGCTGCTCGACATCTCCGACCGGGCGAACCCGGTGGTGACCGAGCAGGTCCGCGACACGGAGAACTTCGCGTTCTGGCACTCCGCCACGTTCAACAACGCCGGCACCAAGGTCGTCTTCACCGACGAGCTCGGCGGCGGCGGTGGCCCGACCTGCAACCCGACCGTCGGTGACGTGAAGGGGGCCGACGGCATCTACGACATCGTCGGCGGCAAGCTGCAGTTCCGCTCGTACTTCAAGATCCCGCGGACCCAGGCCAACACGGAGAACTGTGTGGCCCACAACGGCTCGCTGGTGCCGGTGAAGGGCCGCGACATCATGGTCCAGGCGTGGTACCAGGGCGGCATCTCGGTGTGGGACTTCACCGACTCGGCCCACCCCAAGGAGATCGCGTACTACGACCGTGGACCCCTCTCGGAGGAGCGGCTGATCCTCGGCGGCTCGTGGTCGGCGTACTGGTACAACGGCCACATCTACTCCAGTGACATCCAGCTGGGCTTCGACGTGTTCAAGGTGAACGACCCGCGCGTCGCCCCGGCCCAGGGTGTGTCGATCGGCGAGCTGAACGTGCAGTCGCAGACGTCGTACTAGCCGCAAGCACGGAAGCCCCCGCAACTCTGGCGGGGGCTTTCGTGTGTCCGGAGGACTTGACCTCAACGAAAGTTGAGGTTGGACGGTAGGTCCATGACCGCCGTCACCAGCCCGTCCCTCGCGTCCCGCAGCGCCACCACCGTCGCCCTCACCGTCATCGCCGGGACGGTGATGATCCCGCTCGACGTCACCGTCGTGGCCGTGGCGCTCGCACCCCTCGCCCAGGAGACGGGCGCGTCGCTGCCGGTGATCCAGTGGGTCAGCACCGGCTACACGCTCGCACTGGCCAGCGTGATTCCTGCCGCCGCCTGGGCGATCCGGAGGTACGGCGCCCGATCGGTCTTCCTGATGGCGATCGCCCTGTTCACCGCAGGTTCGGCACTGGTCGCCACGGCCTGGGACGCGCCGAGCCTGATTGCCTTCCGGGTGGTCCAGGGCATCGGCGGCGGGTTCGTGATGCCGGCGGCGATGACCCTCGCGCTGCGTGCCGCGCCGGCCGGTGACCGCGGCCGGGTGATGGCGCTGCTCGGGCTGCCCATCCTGGTCGGGCCGGTCCTCGGGCCGCCGCTCGGCGGCTGGGTACTGGACACCCTGTCGTGGCGCTGGATCTTCCTGGTCAACGTGCCCGTCGGACTGGTTGCGCTGTGGCTGGGCCGGCGCAACCTGCCTGCGGTGCCGGGCGACCCGACCGTGCCCCTCGACCGGGCCGGCCTGTTCCTGCTGGCTCCGGCGATGGCGCTGCTGGTGGTGGGGACGTCCCTGTCCGAGGGCAGCCTCTCGGACCTCAGGTCGGTGCTGCCGATCGGGCTGGGACTGGTGCTGCTCGCCGGGTTCGTGCGGCATGCGCTGAGCGCCGCCGTACCGCTGCTGAAGGTGCGCCTGCTCGGAGTGCGGGCCACGGGCGGCGGAGCG
>NZ_JBMCZA010000007.1:1640-4846 GCF_048654705.1 Nocardioides sp. CPCC 206348 | reverse complement strand
CTGGGACTGGTGCTGCTCGCCGGGTTCGTGCGGCATGCCCTGGGCACCGCCGTACCGCTGCTGAAGGTGCGCCTGCTCGGGGTGCGGGCCACGGGCGGCGGAGCTCTGCTGCTCGTCCTCTTCGCCGGCGGCTACTTCTCGACGCTCATCCTGGTGCCGCTCTACTTCCAGGTCGCGCGCGGCGAGACGGCCACCACGGCCGGACTGCTGATGGTTCCCCAGGCGATCGTCGCCGGGATCTCGATCCAGGTCTCCGGCCGTCTGATCGACCGGGTGCCGCCCGTGCGGGTGATCTCGACCGGGATCGCGATGGCGGTGGTCGGGTACGGCGGCTTCACCCTGCAACTGGCTGCCGACACTTCGTACTGGTCCCTGGTGCCGTTCCTGATGCTCGGCACGACCGGGGCGGGAGCGACCATGCTTCCGACGATCACCCTGGCGACCCGCGACCTGGCGGACGACGACATCCCGTCGGGCAGCACGATGATCAACGTCCTCAACCAGCTCGCCGCCTCGGTCACCACGGCCGCCGTCGCGGTGCTTCTCGCCGGCCAGCTGTCGACGCGGCTTCCCCGGTTGGGCGACGACGGGATCGGCGAACTGCAAGGACTCTCCACCGCTGAACGGCTCGCCCTCGCACCGGACGTCAGCGCTGCCGTGCAGTCGGCCTTCTGGCTCCCCGTGGCCATGATGGCCGGGGCGCTGGTCGTTGCCCTGGTGGTGCTCCGTCCCCGTACGACGTCGGCTGATCGCGCCGCCACCTGACCGGAGGTGCACCGGATTCCTTCAGGAACCCCACAGGTTCGTGCGCCAGCATTGGATGAAGGTTCAACTACCTTGGACCGCTCATCAACGACGCCCACTCGGAGGCACCATGCACGCCCTTCTCGGATTCAGCACGCCCGCTCCCCTGCGCGACATCGTCCTGCTCGTCGCCCGTGTGGGCCTCGGCATCGTCCTGCTCACCCACGGTCTCGACAAGCAGGAGTCCGGCTTCGGCCCCACCGCCGACGGCTTCGCGGCCATGGGGATCCCGTTGCCGGAGGTCGCCGCCGGCTACGCGCTGGTGGCCGAGATCGGCGGTGGAGCCCTCCTCATCGCCGGACTGCTGACTCCCCTGGCCGGACTGCTGGTGGTGGGCCAGATGGCCGGCGCGTTCTGGTACGCCCACCGCGGCACCGAGGTGCTCTCCTCGGCCGGTGGCTGGGAACTGGTCGGCGTGATCGGGTTCCTCGCGCTCGTCCTGGCCGGCACCGGGGCCGGGCGGATTTCCCTCGACCGGCTGATCGTCGGGCGCGCCGAGCCCGCCCCGGTCACCAGCTGACCCCTGGTCCGATCCGCCGGGGTCCGGTGGGAGGCTGGATCCATGCACGACGAGTCCCACGCCTGCCGGTCGACCGCTTCGGGATCATCCGAGGTCGGGGCGCAGCTGGCGGCGTGGCTCGAGGAGCTCGACCTCGCCCAGCACCTGGGCGAGGCGGGGCTTCCGACGTTCGAGCGCGACGCCGACGGGGTGGCCCGGTGGCGCGATCCTGCGACCGGGCTGCCGATGAGCGCGGACCAGATCCAGGCCCTGGACCAGATGCTGCACCAGGACGGGGACGACCCGGCCCACGCGGTCCCGCTGGCGCTGGTGCAGCTGCGGCGACAGGCACAGGTCCGCACGGCCCTGCTCGCCACGGCGTCGCACAGCTACGCGAGCCTCGCCGAGGTCCGCGGCACGTCGGAGAACGCGACCCGGTTCGACGTCCACAAGGCAGCGGAGCGCCGCGCCCTGCTGGTCGTGCCGCACGACGGCGGCACCCTGGTCCCGGCGTTCCAGCTCGATGCGGCCGGTGAGCTGCGCGCCGAGCTCGGCCCGGTGCTCGAGCCACTGCTCGCCTCGACGATGGATGCGTGGCAGGTGTGGGCGTGGCTCACCCAGCCCGCCGGGCTGCTGGGTGGTGCGGTCCCGCACGAGGCCGCGCGCGACAGTGAGGAAGCCGCGATCGTCCGGCATGCCGCCGTACGACTGGCGGAACGGGCAGCTCGTTGAACGAGGGCCCCGTGGGCGCGGACCTGGAGGATCGCATCCTGTCCGTTCTGCCGTTCGGATCGGCGTCGGAGCGCGAGCACCTCATGGCCAACCTTGGCCGGGTCGGTGGCAACCGCACATTGGCGGTGCTGATCCCGATCGTCGATGGCTCGACGAAGACGTCGGGTTCGGAGCGCGACGTCGCGCTGCAAACTCTCGGTGCTCACCGGTCGGCCGCGGACCACGTGCACCTGTATGCGCGGGCGCTCAAGGAGCGGAACCTGCACAACCAGTGCGTCGCCCTGATGCTGCTGCGGCGCTGGGACACGACAGGGGCCGCAGCCCCTGCGGTGGCAGCGTGGGTCAAGCAACGCCTGCACGGTCGAACGGCCAGAAAGACCAAGGACTTCGCTGAGCTGCCGATGGCCATCGGCTACTTCGCGGGCATCGACGATCTCGCCACACTGGCGTCGCTTTTCGAGCGGTACGACGACCAGGTGGATGGTGTCGACCGTCTGGTGCTGGAGTTCATGTGGCCCCGCGAACAGCGACAGCGGTGGGCGAGCGGAGCCACAGCAGACCGGCCCAACCTCGACGGACTCGGCGACCACGGCCACTCGTATCAGTTCTACCTCCGCTACGACGCCCTGCTGGCCGGGATCGAGAACCTCCAGTTGCCGCCTGAGATCGGCGCCGAGGAGGAGGCTCAGTGGGCAGCTGAACGAGAGCTGGAGTGGGAAGCCGAGCTCACCCAACTCCTGACCAAGCTGGAACGTCGCCGGGACAAGGCCCGTTCGTAGCCCCACCCTGAGCCACTCAGATGCGCTCCAGCTTCGTCCACCCGGTCCAGCCGCGCTCCTCGAGGAGCCCGAGCAACGTGCGGGCCAGGGGCACGGCGTCGAGGAACACCGAGTCGAGCAGCTCGACGAGGTCGTTGGGGAGCTCGAAGGCCTCCCACTCCTCGAGGTCGGTCTCCTCGCTGGCCTCGAACATCGACACCATCCGGTCGGCGAACGCGGGGAGGCGCGGGTCGTCGGGCGCCCATTCGAGGGCTTCGTCGAGGTCGCCGTAGAAGTCGGCGACCACGGGGTCGTCCAGCTGGTTGCCCTTGAGCTCCATGAAGAGCGGCATGTGCTCCGGGAGCTGCGCAGCGACGAGGATCCACGCGTCGCGCTCGCCCTCGATCAGGCGC
>NZ_JBMCZA010000007.1:0-1590 GCF_048654705.1 Nocardioides sp. CPCC 206348 | reverse complement strand
GCCGCGAGCTGGGCGATCCGCTCGCGGTGCCGCTGGCGGTCGCGGATCTCGGCCCGCAGCCGCTGGTCGATGTCGGTGACCGCGACCGCGAACTCGTCAGGGTCGGCGGCGAGCAGCTCCTGGACCCTGGCCAGGGGCACGCCGGCCTCCGCCAGCGTGCGGATCTTGATCAGGTCGGCGACCGCCCTGGCGTCGTACCGCCGGTAGCCGGAGTGATTGCGTTCAGGCTCCGGCATCAGGCCCTTCGCGTGATAGTGGCGTACGGCGCGCACCGTCACTCCGGCGTACGACGCCAGCTCACCGATCGTCAGCATGGGATCAGCGTGCCTGAGCCCGGGCGAAGAGTCGGCGTGCCCACGCGAAGCTGAGCACGGTGATCAGCACGCACCAGGCGATCGCCCACGCCAGGTCGGCGCCCGGGGCACGACCGTCGAAGCAGGCGCGGAGGGTGTCGATGATCGGGGTGAAGGGCTGGTTCTCCGCCACCCAGGCCAGCCCGGTCGACATGGAATCGGTGGGTACGAACGCGCTGGAGATGAACGGCAGCAGCACCAGGAACATCGGGGTGTTGCTGGCCGTCTCCACGCTGTCCGCAACGAGGCCGAGGGCGACGCAGAGCCAGGTGAGCGCGATGGCCAGCAGCGTCAGGACGCCGATCGCACCGAGCCAGCCCACGGGACCGGCGTCGGGGCGCCAGCCCAGCGCGACCGCGATCGCCAGCACCACCGTCACAGCCAGGACGGTCTGCACCAGTGCGGCCAGGACGAGACCGGTCAACACGGACGACTTCGCGATCGGCATCGTGCGGAACCGGTCGATGATCCCCTCGGTGGCGTCCTTCGCGGCATAGATCGCGATGCTGAGCGCGACCGAGGACACGGTCACCAGCAGGATCGCGGGCGACACGTAGGCGAGGTAGTCGTCGCGGTCGCCGCCACCGGGCAGCCCGGCGCCCATGGTGCCGCCGAAGACATAGACGAACAGCAGCAGGAACAGGACCGGCTGCGCGATCAGCATGATCGTGAGCGACGGGTAACGGACCATGTGCTTGAGGTTGCGGCGCAGCATGGTGATCGAGTCGCGGGCGGTGAGGGCGAGCGTCGTCATCGGACCGGCTCCTTGGTGTCGTCGTTGCTGTCGAGGTCGGTGGCCGGGGTGGCCGGATGACCGGTTAGGGCGAGGAAGACGTCGTCGAGCGTCTCCCCTCCCGCCAGTGCCTTGAGCTCGGCCGGTGTCCCCTCGGCGACCAGCCGGCCGTTGTCGAGCAGCCCCACTTGGTGGGCGAGCTGGTCGGCCTCCTCGAGGTACTGGGTGGTGAGGAAGACCGTCACCCCTTCGGTGAGGAGCTCGCGCACGATCTGCCACAGGTCCCGGCGGCTGCGCGGATCCAGGCCCGTCGTCGGCTCGTCGAGGAAGATCAGCTGCGGTCGGCTCACCAGCGTCATGGCCAGGTCGAGCCGCCGCTTCATGCCGCCGGAGTACGTCGCCGCACGCCGGTCAGCCGCGTCGGTCAGGCCGAAGCGTTCGAGCAGCTCGGCCGCGCGCGCCGCTGCCTCCCGCCGGGGCAGGTGCGCCAGGTCGGCCATCAAC
>NZ_JBMCZA010000006.1:0-30142 GCF_048654705.1 Nocardioides sp. CPCC 206348 | reverse complement strand
TGGTCACGTCCACGGAGGGACCCTACCGAGGACGCCGAACTCCCGGCCGACGAACCTCTTGCCCGCGCTGAGCACTCACCAGTTGCGTGCTGAGCGGAGGAAAGACAATGTCAGACGTTGAAGCGGAACGTTCACGCCACTTTCGAGCATTCGTCGATACCTTCCGACAATGCCCTCTGACCTGCGCAAACAACCCCGTCGCCACACTCGTTCCTCATGGTCGATGCTGGTCGATCTCGGTGCTGGTGAGGGCAGATTGAGGGCAACCGCTCCACGAGTGACCACTAAGCGCCTCCGAGCTGCGGCAGCGCGACGAGACCCGATCGCGGGAAGCTTGTCGGTCTACGGGCCAATCAAACGCAGCACGCGATAGAGCGTCCGACACTCCTGCCACCAAACTCCCGGGTGCAAGGATGCGTCTCACGACGAATGGCTTCCCTGGCCGTCGCACGCGGGATTTCACGCCTGGAACTGGGACAGATCAACGCATGGAACCGCACATGTTGCGGCCGCGGGTACGCCGGGGGTAAGCGTCTCTTGGCGCTCCAGCGCCGCGTCGCCTCCGTGACGATGCACCGCACCCTCATGGCTAGAACTCACAAGGAGCACCGCCGACGGAGTCGGTATCGAATCCATTCGGGCAGCGGTGCAATGCCAGTTGAGCACACTCAATACCCCTGCCCGGAAGACACACATGGCCGCCGACCAGGGTCTGTCGCGGACTGACAACAACCTGTCACTGCGGGGCAATCAGTCGCTCGCCCGGCCACCTAGCGTTGAGGAACCGGTCAACGATCGTAACGAGAAGCCAAGAGACAGGTCTTGACTCATGAGGTTGCCGGTCCGAAGAGGAGGCCCCCTCATGATCGACTGGGAATCAAGTAGCTGGGGCGGCAACGTCCACTACGCAGGAGACGGGTCCTGGGTCACCGACCGGCACGGCGACACCGCCGACGCGGACGAGTAACGGACTCCGGGGTGCTGAGTCATGGAAATCCGCCGCAACTACGTGCGCTTCGCCGCCGTTGGCGACTCGGTGACCTACGGTCTGGGCGACCGCGCCTCTGAGCGTTCCCGAGGCTGGGCGCGCCTTCTCGGTGAGGCCATCGCCGACGACCACCACGTCTCCTTCTGTAACCTCGCGCAACCCGGTGCGACCGCGGCCCAGATGAGATCCGAGCAACTCGGTCTTGCCCTCGACCACCGGCCGAACCTGGCAGCTCTGATCGTCGGGCTCAACGACACGATGCGCTCAGACTGGGACCCCGCCGCGGTCCGGGAGGACCTCCTTCACGCCGCCGGTCGTCTGGTCGAACAGGGAGCGCTACTGCTGACCGTGCGCTTCCACGACCACAGCCGCGTCTTCGGCCTTCCCGGTTTCCTGGCGCGGCCCATGCGGCGGCGAATCGAGGACCTCAACGCCATCTACGACGAGATCCACGCCCGAGGCTGTGTGCAAGTCGACCTGGCCGACCATCCGGGCGTCTACGACCGCGAGTTCTGGTCCCTCGACCGGCTGCACCCCTCCGAGCTCGGACACCGAGCGTTGGCTCACGAGTTCGCAGCCCAACTCGAGCAACACGGCCTGGCCTTCGAACCCCCCGCACTCGAGCTCGACGGTGACCCCACTACTCGCGTCGGCGAACTTCGCGCGCTCGCGCTCGAGGGTGTGCCGTGGATGGCCAGGCGCGTCCGCGACTTCGTCCCCTTGGTCGGCCGCCGGGCGCTCCACACGGCTCTGCACCGGTCACAGTCCGCCCCCGCCCGGGGCACCTACCAGTCCTCCCAGATGAGGTGATGACCATGCCCGACCCCAACACAGAACTCGCCCCTGACCGGTGCAGCGACCGGCACATCCTGGCCAGCGCTGTGCGCGGAGAACTCCTCCGAATCGCCAGTCGCGAGGACGCCCTCGCGGCCGCCCAGGCTGCCGCAGTCCCTTACTGGGCACCTCATCCCCCTTCGGTCCAAGCCCACCGCACTGCCGCCGCCGTCCTGCGGTCCCAAGCCGACCAGCTGCTCACAGCGAGCTGACCGCCACCATTGGAGATAGCCACCATGTACGCCGTACTCACCCAGAACCTGCCCTACCTACGCGATGCCTTCGGATCCACCATCACCGACGGAGCGTGCGTCATCGACCACGACCGCGAGGTCGGATACGTCCGCCTCGACCTCGGGCCTTGCTGCCCCGGCCCAGATTCGGGCTATTGGGACGGTTGGTTCAACGTCACCCGCACCCGCGCCGAACACCCCATGCGCGGCAAGGCCATGAAGGGCGACCTGGTCCAGGTCGTGCGCGGTGGCAAACCATGACCTGGCACACCGTCACCGTGGCCCCGCACAACCTGGACCAACTACTCCTCACCATTCGGCGCGTAGGTGGGTCGATCACGCACAGCCGTCCATGCGTAGACGGATACATCGTGATCTACACCACCCTCGAGGGTTGAACTATCCAAACGGATCGTCCCGGGCCCCGGACAGCGGTCTACGGCGTTCACGACAAGCCCTGAAAAGTGCCAACTAAGCCTCAGATCCGACGAGAATTCCCCAGATCGCCTGCTGCGGCGGTGCGCAGGCCCAATCCCTTTGTCCGAGGTGGTCCGCAAGATGAGCTCTCAGGCGTGTTCGATCCGTACTCAGCGACCGCAATGCCCTGACCGCTAACAGCCAGCCCTCGTGACCGAACACCGCAACGGCATCGACCACTGACTTGCGATCAATCACGCCCGTGCCCGATGACATGCGAGCAACTTGGACCTTGAGAGTGCGTCACAGCCGTCACGGGACCGCCTCTTCTCCCGGCAACCGCTTACCAATGAGCTGCCGAATACGTGCCGCGGCAGCTATCCCCCGCTCTTCCGCGATGGTCGTGTCCGGGCCGTGGCCCGTATGGACGACGGTGTCCGGAGCGAGGCTGAAGAGGCGAGCGCGAATGGACTCATCCAGTGTCGCCCGATCGCTGAAGGAACGACCCGTGGCTCCTGGCCCGCCGCGAAACAACGTGTCGCCGGTGAAGACGCATCCCAACTGGGCTAGGTGGAAAGACACGGCCCCAGGAGCATGTCCGGGGGTGTGCAGAACTTCGAGCACTGCTCCGGCAATTTCGATGGTGGCGCCGTCGGCGAGGTCAATGTCCCAGCCTTGGACAGGGTGGGTGAGCCGCCATACGGGTTCGTCGTGGGGGTGGAGCATGATGGGAGCCCCGGTTCGCGCCCGAAGTGCCGGCGCGACGCGGACGTGATCGTCATGTCCGTGGGTACAGAGGATGGCCTTGACCCTTCGACCCTCGACCACCGCCATGATGTCCTCGACGGAGTGCGGTGCGTCGATGACAACACATTCGGCGTCATCGCCCACGACCCAGATGTTGTTGTCGACGTCCCAGGTCTCGCCGTCCAGGGTGAAGGTGCCGTGAGACATGGCGTGGTCGATCCGAATCGGACCACTGGTCCCAGCCATCAGAGGACTACCACCGAGCGAAGCACGTCGCCCTGATGCATGCGGGCGAATGCTTCATTGACTTCGCTGAGTCCGATCTCGTCGGTCACGAAGGCGTCCAGGTCCAGCCTGCCCTGTTGGTAGAGGTCCACCAGCATCGGAAAGTCGCGGCTGGGAAGGCAATCTCCGTACCAGCTCGACTTCAGCGAGCCTCCGCGACCGAAGACATCTATCAGCGGAATTTCGGGCACGTTCATGTCAGGCGTAGGTACACCGACCAGGACAACGGTGCCAGCGAGGTCGCGGGCGTAGAACGCTTGCTTCCAGGTCTCCGGACGGCCCACGGCCTCGACGACTACGTCCGCGCCCTCGGCGCCGACGTGGGTTTCCGCGCAGATTCGCTTGATTTCCTCGACCGGGTCCACTTGCGATGAGTTGACTGTGTGAGTCGCGCCGAGCTCCTTGGCTTTGTCGAGCTTCTGCGCGTCGATGTCGACGGCAATGACCGGCGAGGCGCCAGCCAATGCTGCTCCGGCGATCGCTGCAATGCCGACGCCGCCGCAACCAATGACGGCGATACTCATTCCGCGACTCACGGCTCCAGTGTTGATCGCGGCGCCGATCCCAGCCATGACACCGCAACCAAGTAGCCCGACGGCCGCCGGCCGCGCAGAAGGGTCAACCTTTGTGCACTGTCCCGAGGCCACCAACGTCTTCTCCGCGAAGGCACCGATGCCCAGAGCGGGCGACAGCGGCGTGCCATCCAGCAGGGTCATCCGCTGGGTCGCATTGTGCGTGTTGAAGCAATACTGGAGATCGCCTCTTCTGCACGCGCGGCACTGTCCGCACACGGCCCTCCAGTTCAGCACCACGAAGTCGCCGGGGACAACGCTGGTCACGTCTGGTCCCACCGCCTCGACAATGCCTGACGCTTCATGGCCGAGCAGGAATGGGAAGTCGTTGCTGATTCCGCCGTCTCGATAGTGCAGGTCTGTGTGGCAGACCCCGCAGCTCAGGACCTTAACCAGAACCTCGCCAGAGCCCGGGTCAGGTACGCGGATCGTCATCAGACTGACGGGGGCCTTCGGCGACAACGCGACGACTGCCTTCACTTCATGCATGGGATCTCCCACCTCCTGCGGTGCATTTGAGCCCGCGCTATGAGCCAACGTTCATCTACCCGACTTCGAGCGGCGGCCATGACATGGCCGCCGCTCGAAGTGGCCAGCCCGGTGCGGAGGCCCCCCAGCCTCCGCACCGAGCCTCGTCCGTCAAAGATTCACGTTGACGGACTTCGTCTGGGTGTACATGTCGATCGCGCTTGCACCGAGCTCGCGGCCCCATCCAGACTGCTTGTACCCACCGAACGGAAGGGCCGTGTCGAACGCGTTGTGGCAGTTGATCCACACCGTTCCCGCCTTGATCTCCTTGGCGGTTCGGTGCGCCTTGGAGATGTCCCTGGTCCACACGCTTGCGGCGAGGCCGTAGGGCGTGTCGTTGGCCGCTGCCTGAACCCCCTGTTCCGCGTTGAAACGGGTCGCAACCACCACGGGCCCGAAGATCTCCTCGCGGTAGACGCTGAACGAGTCCTCCACGTCAACGAGCACGGTCGGCTCGACGTAGAACCCGGAGTCGCCGTGCCGGCCGCCACCGGCAAGTGCTCGAGCCCCATCCGAAAGACCGGCGTCGATATAGCCAGTCACACGGGCGAGCTGCTCTGCCGAAACGAGGGGACCGATCTGATTGGTCGGGTCCAGACCGGGACCAATCTTGCTCGACCGAGCCACCTCGGCCACGCCCTGGGTGAACTCGTCGAAGATCTTGTCCTCGACCAGGAGCCGAGATCCCGAGGTGCAGGTCTGGCCGTGGTTGAACAGGAAGCCTGAGGCCGTGCCCGGAATGGCCAAATCGAGGTTCGCATCGGCGTAGACGATCTGGGGGCTCTTGCCCCCAAGTTCGAGGGACACCTTCTTCAGGTTGCCCTTCGCGGCGTCGACGATCAGCTTTCCGACCTCGGTGGAGCCAGTGAAGGCGATCTTGTCGACGTCGTCGTGGCCGGCCAGTGCCGCGCCCGCGTCGCCGTAACCGGTGACGACGTTGAAGACACCATCGGGCAGACCGGCTTCAGCGAGTACCTGTGCGAGGAGCAGGGCCGTCAAGGGTGTCTGCTCGGCGGGCTTGAGTACAACGGTGTTCCCGCAGGCAAGGGCCGCCGGAACCTTGAACGCTGCCATGACGAGCGGGAAGTTCCAGGGCACGATTGCGCCGCACACACCGATCGGCTCACGCAGCGTGTAGGAGTGCCATGAAGCACCGGGGGCCCAAGGAACGGACACGGCGATCGTGCGACCTTCGATCTTGGTTGCCCAACCGGCGTAGTAGGCGAAGAGCTCTGCCACCCACGTGATGTCCACGGCCTCAGCAACCGCAGCCGACTTGCCATTGTCGAGGCATTCGAGCTGCGCGAACTCGGCGGCGCGATCACGAATCATCTCGCTGGCTCGGAACAAGACACGCTGGCGCTGGGCAGGCGTCCAGAGGCTCCACTCACCCTCGAACGCAGTCCGGGCGGCCTTGACCGCACGGTCGACGTCGGCGGCCCCACCCTTGGCGACGCTGCAAAGCACCTCGCCGGTCGCGGGGTCAATGGTGTCGAAGGTCTCGCCCGTTGCGGCATCGACCCAATCTCCGGCGATGAACAGCTGCTTGCGGGAAGCGAGGAAATCACGCACCGCGGGCAGGGTCAAGGTGGCAGGGTCTACAAGCTGGTCAGTCATTGGTCGTACTCCTCGTCAGTCCAGGGAGAGGGCGGGGTCGGCGTCCTCGGTGTTGGCGGAATCGGTGGCCTCGGCGTCCTTGAAGACTGCGAAGCTGGAGGGCTGTTCGTGCAGCACAGGGAAGTTGAAGCCGCACTTGGGGCACGGTTCTGCGAGGACGGCCTGCTCGTGTTCAAGTTCGTAGGGCTTGTCCTGAAGCTCGCCGCAGCAGGGACAGATCCGAAGGAGCCTGGTGCCCACCAGCTCGAAGTTCGTGATGATGTCTTCCATGATTGCGCCGTTGGCAGCCCACGCCTTGGCGTGCTTGTGATATGTGTCCAGGTGCCAGCCATAGAGGGCCTTCTTGCTGGTCCAGAAGCTGCACTCGTTGAACCAGCCGTCGTCGTCGGGGTGCTCCCACCACGTCAGGTGAAGAAAACCCGGAACCTTCATCAGGTGATTCCGCGTGTCGGCGAAGATCACCTTGAACTTCTCGTACGCGTCGGGGCTTGAGAACCGGACGCGCTGCATGCTCAGGTAGACAGACATGGGACTTTCCTCCTTCGGGACGGCTGCCGAGGCAGTCATTGAGGGGCGTAGGACTCCCCGGGGCAGTCGGTGCCGAAGCGCCGGGTTCGAGTCAGAGAGTGTGTGGAACCGTGCGCACGGCATGTTCGGTAGTCGCGGATGCGCAGTGGGCTTCTCCGACCGTGCACATGACGCTAGGGGCCTCGAGGCGCGGCTAGTTTCCTGAGCGCGACAGGAAGTGTTCAGTCGGTGCCATGCGATCGGAGGAGCACCGAGGGCCGGCCCCGAACTCGTCCGCCGTCGCCGGATGACCGGTAAAGCCCGAGCCGGCCTCATCGCCTGCGCGCGATTCAGTTACCGACTGATCACGCCCTGATGACGTCATGTTTTCCAATTGTTCGCTGGCCGCCAGAGCCTTTGCTCCTGGCGCCATGTACCACATCCGTTGTTTCAGATTGTGGCTCGGCTCACAGTTTCGGGTTTAGCATCGTCGGATGGGGAACACGGATCTGCTACTACGAGAAGAGGCGTCCAGCCTGAGTGGGTGGACCGACCTGATCCATGAACGATTCGTCCAATTGCGGATCGCGCCCAAGGGTTCCAGTGACCTCCGAGGTTCCATCGCCACGCGCCGTCTCGGGCACCTGCAGGCATCAGTGGTGACCTCGGCACCGCAGACCTTCACCCGAACGCCGTCGCTCGCATCAGGGTCGACGGCCGACGTCTTCGCACTCGGCCTGGTCGAGCGAGGAACCGGATACCTTCTGCAGGACGGCCGCGAGTGTTCAGTGGCCAACGGCGCCTTTGCTCTCTACGACACATCGAGGCCGTTCACCTGGGCTTTCACGGATGACTTCGTGATGCGCGTATACACGTGGCCCATCGCCAGTCTGTGGCTCCGTAGCGCAGAGTCCCAGCGAGTGACGGCTATCAGCGTGCCGTGCGTGGGTGGCCTCGGGCGGCTCATCGCCCCCATGTTCAACCAAGTCGCCGACGACACCACTGAAATCTCCCCGGCCGGCTCCGTGCGTGTAGCCGGAGAGTTGGCCGAGCTGGCAATGACGGCGGCGCTGGAGGCCCAGTCCGTTGATCAGTCCACGGGCACCGACCTCGAGGTGCTGCACAGCATTCAAGCGTTCGTGGAGGAGCGCCTGTCCGATCCGTCGCTCAATGCTGACCAGATAGCTCAAGCGTTCTTCATGTCGACACGGTCGCTCCACCGTCTGTTTGCGCGGCACGGACTGACCGTCAACGCCTGGATGAAGAGCCGCCGCCTTGAAGGGTGCCGGCGCACTCTCGGGTCGAGCGTGCAGAACGACCTCCCGATCAGAGATGTCGCTGTGAGATTCGGATTCACCAACGCCTCCTTCTTCAGCCGTGAGTTCACGCTTCAGTTCGGCGAAAGCCCACGTCAGTACCGCGCCCGTCGACACCTTGGCTTGCGACCTGAATGAAGGCTGGCTGGCCGCCCACAGAGGCGGTCACGTTCGACGACCGCCTTGGCCGGCCGAGGGTCCAAGCACGGGCTCGACGCATCGGCCAGCCTTGATCAGACGAGCGTCAACTCGGGCTCGCAGATTCGCACGGTTCAGCCGCCAAGGATGACGAGCACAGTCGTACGACGACAATGGCGGCCACATAGGAGAGGATCATCGCCGCCGCCAGAGTGATACCGAACTCACGGAGCAACGCGATCCGAGAAGGTACCAGGGCGAGATAGCCAACGGCGGATGTGACGCATGCCCATGTCACCGTCTTGGCGAGTTTGGGCGCCGCAATTCTGCGCGACTCGGCGAGCAGCACAGTGAACTCGCATGCTGTGACAGTCGCGAGTGAGCCGAGCGTGATGGTCATCGGATTGAGCGGCCGGTCGAGGATGGCGAGGCCTGCCAACGTCCAGCCTGTGGCGAGAAGAGCTGCGCCGACGGCCAGAGCCGCGTCTCGGCGATGGCGAAGGCCGATCGCCAGGACCAGGCCTGCAACAAGGACGCCGGCAATGTTTCCGATCCAACGATCGTCAGCGACGGCTTCGTAGGTGTGGCTGGCCGCAACGGGCAGTCCGACGAGTTCCGCACTGGTGCCGCGAGGCGGTGGCGGCAGGGATGCCTCCACGTCTTCGAGCAAGTCGCTCTGCTCACCCAGGTCCTGGAGCTTCAATCCGAAGGACAGCACCGCCTCCTGGCTGTCGGGCGTCAGGACTGCACTGGAAAGATAGGGCGGGAGCAACCCGATTCCTGCCACAATCTGTTCGCCTGTCGGCTTGTCGCCGAGGAATGCCAAGAGGTCCGGCGCGGTCAAGATGGGACGAAGTTGGTCCCCGAAGCGGGACACAACCACGTCTTGGGCACCAACGAGCCAGTCGAGGCCGGCCGTCGTCTGGACGTTGACCCCTCGCAATACGACGCTGACTTCGCCGGAGGACCCAAGGACCTGCTCGGCGTGATGGGCGCTCTCCAGTTCGGGCAGACCCTGAGCCATCACCTGCGGGTCGGCGACCACATCGAGCCTGGGCAGCGAAGCCCATCCGGTGGCAGCGACGACCGCAAGGCAGGTCAGCGATGTCCACCTCGTTGCGCCCTTCAGGGGCCGAACGGCAGTTGTGGAGGGCCGTGGTTCCGAGATCGCGGACGGCGTCACCCGCAAGGCCCACGCAAAGGCAAGCGTGACCCCGACAGTCAGCATCACGCCCAGCCCGAGCGCTATCCCCAGTTCGTGGACGAACGGCAGCGGCGCCAGCGTCAGTGAGGAGAACGCCGCCGCGCTCGCCAGCGAGACGGCGAGCACGTCACGACGACTCGCAGCTGTCGTGAGGTAGAGCGAGAACGAGCTGCCGATGCCGAGCAGCAGGGGCAACAACGCGATCGCCGCGAATGACAGCGACTCACCTGTCCACCCGAACAGGGCGAGGGTGAGGAAGCTGCCGACGAGTGCAGCGGCCAGTGGCCAGAGTCGGTCGAGTCGACGTGCTCGGCTCGGCACTGCCAGAAACCTCGCCAGCAGAATCAGTGTCGCCAAGCCGCCAAGGAGTGGGATCTCACTGGCTGCCTGTTGCGTGAGTGCCGACGTGATGGCCGGGATACCTGTGATCGTCACTCGGCTGGTCTCGAGATTCGCACCATGTACAGCCTTGTCGACTGCTGCGACGAGCTTCTCGTTCCCCGCTTCGTCGAGTCCTTGGCGGGGACGAATCAAGACCGAGACGTTGTGTGCGTCAGGCACCACGAATTGCCAGCGCGGCCGAGGCCTTCCATCTGCATCGAAGATGACCGTCTCTGCGAACTTGGGGTTCTTCATGGTTGGCAGGCCCGCCGGTAGACCCTGCGCGATCAGGGCGCCGTACCGACGATCGAATCTTTCGCTGGCGGCATCGGCAGCCCGCTTCGCCTGGCTTCGCGATGCGCCCTTCGCGCGTGCAGCGGACTCCGCATCGTTTCGGATGGCATCTCGCGTAGCGCCGATCCTGACGAGCAGGTTCTGGGACACAGTGGCGATCTGGTTGAGGATGGTCCCTGGCCCGTAGACCGCCGCGACATCTGGGAGGCGCGCCAGCTCGCCTTCGAGGCGGATCAGTCCGAGCAGTTGACCATCGCCTGCCAACAGGTGCCCGGGCTCACCCGACTCAAGGATGACCACGATGGGGTCGCCACCGAAGGACCGGGCATGATCGGTGAGACGAGCGGCGGCTGGGTCGTCCAATGCCAGGGTTGAGTTGACCGTGGTCTCCACGTGAAGGCGTGTGAGCCCACCGGCAACAAAGGCGCTGATCCCGATGAGGATCAGGACGAATGCACCACGACGAAGAAGCGTCTTGCGAGCTCTACCCGCGAGGGCCACCTGCACGTCATTCGGTCCGCGCGACGAGGGCTTGTTGTCTGCTGTCATGTCGCACGTCCGTTTCTCAATCGTTGGCAACCAGCCGGCGTGGTCGTGGGAACTGTTCGTGCAGGGCCGCGGCAGTTGCGGTCTAGCCGCGGGCGAGCTGGGTTCGAGCCCAGATCAGTCCATGCCGAGTGGTCCAGCTGACTTCCCAGCCAGGAACTGGCGGAGAAGGGGGTCCTCACTGGCGAATGCCTCTTCCGCCTCGCCATAGTGCACGACTTTCCCTTTCCAGATCAGACCCACGTAGTCGCTGACCTTGCGCGCAGTCCGGATGTCATGGGTCACCAACAGATAGGTCCCCTTGTGCTCGGCGTGCATGTCGAGGATGAGGTCGTTGAGCAGCGAGGTTCGCACGGGGTCGAGGCCCGAATCAGGCTCGTCGAAGAACACGATCTCGGGATCCAGGACCAGAGCACGCGCAAAGCCAGCCCTCTTGCGCATCCCACCGGAGATCTGATTCGGCAGCTTCTTGTGCGCCCGGTCCAAGCCCACTTCAGAGAGCCGCTGGGTCACGATCTCGCGGATCTCATCCTCTGACTTGTCGGTGTGCTTGCGCAGCGGGAATGCCGTGTTGTCGAAGATGTTCATCGAGCCGAACAAGGCACCGTCCTGGAAGAGGACGCCCATCCGTTTGCGGATCTCGTAGCGTTCCTTTTGGGAGATCTTCCACAGGTCCTGTCCGAAGACGACCACTTCGCCGGCGTCGGGCTGCAGGAGACCGACGAGGTGCTTGATCAAGACCGATTTGCCCGTGCCCGATGGTCCGAGGATGGTGGTGATCGCGTCATCCTTGAACTCGAGGTTCAGACCTTGAAGCACCTTGAAGTCGCCGAAGGCCTTGTGAACGTTGCGGCACTCCATGCTGTGGATCCCACCCGAGCGGGTGTTGGCCTCCAGCTCGGCGATCTCGGCGAGATGCTGCGGCGCCTGAAGGGTCATCTTGATACTCCTCGTCAACCGCGGAACGTCGCGGTAGATGTAACGAATCGAGTGTCCGTCTTCGTCAGCAATTGACCGGACCTTTCGAGGCTAGGGACGACTGGACATTCCTTGTTCTCTGGTGCTGCCACGTTGTTGTCGCCGTGCGACAGCACGGACGCCCACAGCCAATGGCGCGGATGTGCAGTGTTTCTGGTTGCCGAATTCCTTGCTTGAGTGAAACTGCAGCGCCCCGCGGCCGGCCCGCCCATGCCGACGGGCCGGCCGCCCCCACCACTCGCAATCGACGGCAGTGAAGACGCCTAGCGAGGCTGGCGTTCCAACCTTGGGAACTCTCCCTTGAAGGGTCCGGGCAGGCCGCCGCTGCCTGCAGCCGGAATGGGGTTGTAGTAGGTGAGCCCAAGAGAGGCGGGCGCGGTGACGGCCTTGTCGTTCACCGTCAGGAATGTCCTCCAGTAGTGGTTTCCTGCCTCGTCCTTGTAGTTGAGGATGGCGTTGAAGTTGGCCAAGAAGGCGGCGATGTCAGGGCCGTACGGCTTCAGGTAGCCGAGGATGGGGTTGACGTCCTGGAGGATGTCGCGGGCGGACGGGATGAGCTCGTCGCGCATGTCGTCTGCGAACTGTGGGATGCGGTCCAGTGTCGCGGGAGCTGTGTCGAGCACTGCGTTGAGTTCTGGAAGCAGCCCTCGGAGATCCCGGGAGGCGGCCGGCAGTTGTGCCAGGGCGGAACTGAGCTTGGGTCCGGCGGCGCGAAGGTCTCGCGCGACAGGCTGGAGTGAACCCGACAGCGCAGTCAGCTTGACACTCGCAGTCGTGGCGCTCTCAAGCACACCCGGCAGGCGTCGCATGGTCTCAGCGAGTGCCGTTCGTTGACTGGCAGATGCGGCAGTCAGCCGATCCGCACTATCAACGAGAGCTGCGATCTGGCCCTGTCCCGTATCGAGCGCCTTGAGGATGGTCGACGTGTCGCGCGCCAAGGATTGCAGGTCTGCACTCTGTGCGGCGATCGCATCGAGGGCCGTCACACCGTCGCGTCCCAGGTCTCCCAACCCCGCGAGCAGCTGCGCCGTCTGCGCCCGAGTGGCGGATGTTGCCTGGCCCGAGGACCGCAGAAGTTCCGTCAGAGCTTTGCGGGTGGGCTGGTCGAGGCTGTGCAGGACATCGCTCACCTGGGTGCTTGTGCGGACGGCGTCCGCCGGCAGCGCGGTCCCACTGGAGAGAACCCGTCCGGTTCCGTCCTTCAGTTCCAGGTATGTCTCCTCGACCAACGATCGGTTGCCGATTCGAACGGTGGCGCCTTCGTGAAGCGGCGCATACTCGGGGAGAAGAGATATGACGGCCTTGGCACCTTCCGGCGTCACCTCCGTCGTCTCGACGTAACCCACCGTGACTCCGGCGATGCGCACCCGTCCGCGAGGAACCAGGTTGTCGACGTCGGACGACACGACACTCACCTGGTAAGAGTCAGAGACCTTCACCCCACTCAGTGACAGCAGGCTTGCGATTACTGCGAGGCAACAGGCCCCGAAAGCGGCGAGGACGACCAGTTTCTTGCGGCCGCTAGTCAAGTTCCTCATCAGTTTCCTCCTGGAACAACGTCGCCGACGATTCGACCGTCTTCGACCCGAGGGGGGTCAGCACCGTGCTGGCCCGGCACCGCTCCACCGTCAGGCAACGGCTGGGTGAGATACGCGCGAATGAAGCTGCCCTGACCGTCCTTGACGCCGAACACCGAAGAGGTGTTGAAGACGAATGCACTCAGGTCGTCCAGATACCAGGTGACGGCATTGGTCGTTCGATCGAGGGTTCGAGAGATTGGAATCGCATCGCCGAGGGCGGTATCGAGCTGGGCGACGAGCGGTCGGAGATCACGAACCACTGGTCGTGCCGCGACGACCACGGGCCGTGCCACATCGATGGTCTTGCCCAGCTGGTCGATCGTCCCGGTGAACCGTTCCAGCGCCGCCGGAAGATCACCAGAGGCCTTCGTGAGGTCCTTGAGTGTTGGGTCGAGCTCTTTAGTGAGCCCCTGAGTTGCAGTGAGGGCCTGCCGAAGGCCGCGGCTGAGACCAGGGAGTTCACGCAAGCTCGCGCGAAGGTCGCGGTCGTTCTTTGCCAGTACGCCGAAGGCCTTCTGGGTTGAACTCGCCAACCGCGCGACGCGCTCTTGGTCGCCGCCTGCCGTTTCAGCGATCTCGGAAAGGGACGAAACCAGACGAGCGAGCAACTTGCGGCGTGTCTTCAGCTTCTCAACGACGGGCCGCAGAGTCGTCAGCGTCGCGTCGGTGGCCTCCATGCCTCGCGGCAGGTCACGCGGCGCTCGCGCCAACGCTGCGTCCGATTCTGCGAGCAGCGTCGCGATGGCTTGCTGAGAACGTTCGTCAAGATTGTGCAGGACCTCGTCTGCCTGGATGGGGCGCGCGGTTTGCTCGATGGGAATGGTCCCACCGTCGGACATGGGTTCAGCGGGCGGTCCTCCGGGGGAGATCTCGACGTACATCTCGTTGAGCGCGTTGATCGTTCGCAACACGGCCCTGGCGTTCGTGAAGATCTGATAGTCATCCTCGATGTTCAGCTCCAGGATGGCCGTGCCGTGGTCGCTCACTTCTGACTTGGTAATGGTGCCGACTGGGACGCCGGAGATGGTGACGCTCTGCGAGGTGGCGGCATTCGTCCCAGGAACCGCACTGAACTCAGCGCGAATGACTTGGCGACCCATCGGCGGCACAAAGTTGGCCTGCAGCAGCATGTAGCCCCCCACCGCCGCTGCAGTGATGAAGGCGAGGGCGACCAGGGTCACGTTTCGCCCGAGCCCCGGCTCGGTCCGCAGCCGACTCCAGGTTCGTGCAAGGAATGTCTGTGTACTCATCGGTTGGCCCTTCGCCTTCAGTTGCCAGCACTTGCTTGGGGACCGAGCGGCAGTTGCAAGCCCAACTGTTCGAGCAACTGCTCGGTGCTCGGCACGAGCGCTCCGAAGCTGCCCAGTCCAACCGTCGGACCGACGCGAGCAACGGCGCCGTTCTTGTCATGCCAGCCAAAGTCCTGGGAGCCCCACACACCGAGGTAGCTCAGCTCCTCGTAGAGGAGATTTCCGCTGTTGCCGTTCCCGGCATAGCGCCCTGTTCCCTTGAACGGCGAGTTCACCGCTTTCGTGATGGGGCCGTTGACACGTTCAAGTACCGGCCCATTCAGGTTGTCGAACAGCTTGGTGCCCTTGGACGCTGCCGGCGCCAGCCTTTCCAGAAGGGGCTGGGTGTCGATCAGGAGAGGCTTGAGCACAGCCATGAAGCGCCGGCTCTGAATGAGCACCGGGTCGAGATTTTCGGTGAGTGGCTTCAGTGCCTCGGCGGACGGACCCAGGTCTTCCGCAGTCGTGATCGTCTGATCGAGAGTTGGCTGCAGATCACGGAGTCCGGTTCGCGTGGTTCTCAGCGTTTCGGGCATCGTGGCAACTGCTTCCGCCAGAGGCTCGCTCGCGTCGGCCAATGCACGAGTGCCGTCGTCAACGGCTGCGATCAGGGACTCAACCTGGCCGTCTCTCTTTGTCATCGCCGTTGCCGTGTTCCGCAAGCCGCGCACGGTGTTCGTCAGATCGGATTTCGGGCTCGTGCCGCGCAGACCCTCCAGCACTTGAGCACCAGGTTCGAGTGTTGCCGGCGCGCTCTTCACGAGGCCACGGAGTGCCTGTTCGCCCTTGTCGTCCAGCGCTGCATCGAGTTGGCGAATTGATGACTGGATGCCCAGTTGTGCCCGCTTCGACCCGACGGCGTGGAGTACGTCGCCGACCTCGACTGGGAGCGACGTCCTTTCGACGGGGATTGTGTCGGCATCGAAGGATCCGCCGCCCCCGGGAGCCAGGTCGATGTAGTAGCGGCCACCGAGAACCAGCGTGGCCCGTACGGTGGCCGTCGGCTCGGATCCCAACTTGTCGCGGGTTCCGCCGTCGAGCTGCATGGTCACTCGCGAACGACCGTCTTCGATCGCCTCAATTCCCCTGACGGTGCCGACCTTGATCCCTGCCAGCTTGACGTCGCTGCCGGCACGGAATTCGCGCACCTTCGGCTGAATGCTGAACTCGGCGTAGACGGTGTCCGTCGAGGTGAGAATGCGTCGCAGGTCAGTACCAATGCGTTCCTTGTTGTAAATCATGGCCGTCGTCATGACGACCAGGAAGATCACCATCGCTCCCGCGACGGGCTTCGGCATGCTGGCCAAGCGCTTCACTGCTCACCTCCGATGATCAGCGAACCCTGACGGTCGCGGCTGGCCTCGCCCGGACGGGGGTAAGGGTTGTTTCCGATTGCGCCGGGAGTCAGGGCACTCAGCGCCCGACCGTTCACGTTGAAGGTCGTGCGGCCGTAGTGCTTGCCGCCAACGTTCTCTGACGTCATGTTGCGAAGGCGGGCCCACAGTGACTCGATGTCGAGTGCATAGGGCGCAAGGATCGAGACAGGGGTCGCGATGCTGTCGAATGCTTGTGCGACCCGCGGCGCGAGCGGCCTCGCGTCCTTCAGCGTCTCGGCTAGATCGTCGACGGCGGGTACAGCGACCTTCGACACCGATGGCACCTTCTTCAAGGGCGCCTGGCCGTTGCGCAGGACAGCCCTCAGGTCACCTTCCGACCGTGCTAGCGCCGTGGCGCCAGGGCGGACGTCTTTCAGGAAGACGGCCGCGTCGTCGAGCGATGTGTTCAGTTCACCGAAGGCGGTCTTGGCGTTGTCCAGCGTGTTTGGCAACTCCTTCAGAGAGGCGCCCAGTGGCTTGGCCTGGTCGGTGGAGATGGCGTCGAGCGTGACATCGCCCTGTTGGATGACCTGTGACAGTTGGTCGCGCCGTCCGACAAGTCTGGTCGCCAGCTTGTCGGCACTGGCGAGCAGCGCGGGGAGATCCGCAGAATCAGACGCGATGGCCTCCGAGACCGTTCCGACGTCATCGAGCAACCGTGGCGACGCTCGAAGGAAGGCCTGCAGGTCATCGCTGTGGCCGGCCGCACCCCCACCCAATTCGCGGACCGTACCGGTCGCTGCTGTCATCGTCTTCGAATCAAAGACGTTCAGCAGCTGGTAGACATCTGCGGAATCGGTGTTGTTGTCCGCTGGGATGATCCCGTCGTCCAACGGTCCCGACTTGGCGGCGCCGGGCTCAAGCTCGATGTACTTCTGCGCGAGGGCTGAGAAGTCCTGAACGCTCGCCCGAGCGTCGGAGTACACCTCGGCGTCGCCATCGAGTTCCAGGGTCACAACAGCGACACCGTCGACGTACTCCACCTTTGCCACCCGTCCGATCTGGATGCCGCTCTGCCGCACCTGACTGTTGGTGTGAATCGAGCCGACATCGTGGAAGGCGGCCTTGATCGTCGTCTTGGGGGTCAGCGGGAGACCGCTGTGTGCGGTGAAAGCGATGTAGACGACCAGCGCCATGAGGGCGACACCAACCACGCCCAGACCTGCTGTGCGGTTGAGGGTGCGCTGTTCCTGAGGACCCATGGTCAAAGACCTCCAAGGAGTTGGCTGAGGAGATTGCTCTCCTGGTTCTGGGACAGGCCGGTGGCCCCGTCGAGGCCGAGCAGACCTGTCAGGTTGCTCAAGTCCGGCAGTTTGGGGATCAATGGTGTCTTGGCCTTGGGCGTCGCGCCTCCAGGAGCAGGCCCGGAAGCAGATCCATTGCCGAGACCGGGAACGGCACCTGCAGCAGTCGTGATGAGCGCCTTGGGAGTGACGAGCGCCTCGACCCGGAAGTAGTTGCTCAGCCCGTCGTATCCGCTAGTGATCAGAGCCCAGTTCTTGACGAACTCGAGGAGGTCTCCGAGCGCGGCACCGCTGAGCGCCGTATCGACCAATCGGCGGCCACCGCTTGCCGTCTTACGCACATCTGGGCCTGCATCACGCAGTGCGACCGCGACAGGTGCTGCTCGGTCGATGAGTTCCTGCGCATGGGCGAGCACTGGCCGCAAGGAAGCGAGCGCAGGATCAGCGGCCGACGCGAATCTGCGAAGTTCCACGCTGATATCGCTCAGGTCTGTAGTCACCGGGCGCATCGCCGCCAGAGTGGGTGTCGCGTTATCAGCCACTCGCGCGACTCGGGCGAGTGTCTGCTGCGCCGCAGCCAGGGTGCTGGGAAGGCGGGTCAACGCTTTCCGCACAGCATCGCGATCGGCCGCGATCTGGCCGAGGGTTCGATCAGCTGAGTCCACGAGACCGTCGAGCTTCTTGCCATTGTCAACGGCAACAGCGGACAGCACCGGTTCGACGGTGTCGACCAGATGTGCAAGCAAGTCGTTCTGACTGCTGAGGACTGAGGCCAGCTGGCCGGACTGACGCATCGCCGGCGTGAGTGCCTTCATCGCATCACTGATGTCCCTGCCCCGGCTCGCACTACCTTCACCGAGAGTCGTGAACAGAGCGGCTAGCGCCGTACCCGTCGGGTTGTCGACGTTGTCCAGGACCGACTGGAGATCCACAGTCCGCGAGGTGTTCGCCTTCTCAATGACAGCGCGATCCTCGTCGAGAATCGGCGCGTCGGCCGAGCCCCTGTCGAGCGCGATGTAGCGCTCCCCCAAAAGATCCTGTTCGGTGATCACTGCCTTTGCGTCAGTGTGAAGTGGCAGGATCGAACGTTCCACGCGCATCCGCACTCTCGCTGCGCCATCAACGAGCGTGATCGATTCGATCTTCCCCACCGTCACGCCCGAGGCCTTGACTGAGTTGCCCTCGTAAAGTGGGCTTGCGTCGGAGAAGACGGCTGTCAACTCAACCTGGTCGTTCTCATCCGATCGGCCCGCGGCGACTGTTGCCGCGGCAGCGAGCGCCAGCACCGTGATCATCACCCGCTTTGTTGGGCGTGTCGTTGAGATCATCGGATTCCACCTCCGTTGGCATCGGTCCACGGTTGGCCGACAGATGTTCCGGGCGCCGGGCGTCTGTCGACGGACGCGAACGGCACGGCGCCCGGGAGCTCGCCTGCCGATGCCAGACCAGGCACCGGCAAGACCGTCCAGCCGTGTCCTTGGGCGTCATACGCCGAGAACGTGGCTCCGAATCCGGTCACGAACCCCACAAGTTCGGGGGTATAGGGCCGCAGGAACTCGGCCGCAGGTCCTAGTTGGTCAAGGGTGTTGGCGAGAGCCGGCAGGGTCTGGTGGCCCTGGTCGAGCAGCTCAGGCGTGTACCCCAACAGCTGTTGGGTCGCGCTGAGCGTCGGACCCAGGCGGGCAACGACGGGGCGCAGGTCTCGCAGCGTCGGGTACAGGTTGTCCGCAATGGCTGGTAGCCGTGAAGTCGATGGCTGCAGATCGTCAAGGAGCGGCCCTGCCGCATCGGCCACGGCCGGCACCTTGTCGAGCGTCTGACGTGCTGTAGTCAACGTCGACGGGAGTTCCTTGAGCATGCTCGCCAACTGGTCGTCCTTCGAGCCAAGTTCCCCGGAGAACTCGCTCAGGCTCTCGACGGTGTCACTGATGCGGCCGCTGCGCTTGGCCAGGCCAGACGTCATCTGGTGCAATTCGCTGACGAGTGTCTTGATCGCGGGGCCGTCACGGCCGACAGCCGCGAGGATCTCGCCAAGCGCCTCGACAGCCGGGCCTGCTGCACGCAGCGACGCCCGGATATCGTTCTCGCTTCCCTTCGTCGTTGAAGCCAGTTCTTGCAGCAGCGAGTTCAATTGCTTGCGCGTGGGCTCGTCCAGCGCAGCGAGCACCTGGTCGGCCTCCACTTGGCTCGACTCGGCCTCGTACATGGCACCGCTCGGCAACGAGGGCCTCGAATCAGGTCCGGGATGAAGCGTGACGATGCGTTCGCCGAGCGCCGACTGCCAGTCAATTCGAGACGTCGTGCCTTCGTGCAGCGGGACGTAGTCGTCATCGGTGATGCTGAGTGTGATGACCGCCTTGCCGTCTCGAACGTCGAGGTCAGAGACCGATCCCACGTCCTTGCCATCAATGCGGACCTTTCCGCCATCGACAACCTGCGCCGCCGACGGAACGACAAACCGCAGCTCGTAGGCGTCCCTGTCGAGCGGGATGAGGATGACCGCGGCGGCCGCCACGAGCCCCACACTCAACGCCGCCATTCGCTGTTGTGTCTTCATGTCAATCCATTCCCAAAGGTCCGGCGGACGAGCCGCTCAGGAACTGCTGCACAAAAGGATCAGAGGAGCCGAACGCTTCGTCCGCGGTGCCGAAGAAGATCAGCTCGCCCTTCCAAAGAACGCCGACGTAGTCGCTGAGCCGTCTGGCCGCGCCAATGTCGTGTGTGACGACCACATAGGTGCCCTTGTGAATGCTGTGCGCTTCGAGGATCAAGTCGCAGAGCAGGCTCGTGCGGACCGGGTCAAGGCCCGAGTCGGGCTCGTCGAAGAGAACGACCTCCGGCTCGACCGCGAGCGCACGAGCAAATCCGGCCCGCTTCTTCATCCCTCCAGAAAGCTGGCTGGGCGTGCGGTTGAGGGCGGCTGTCAGGCCGACCTCAGCGGTCCGGGCCAGCACGATGTCCCGGATCTCGTCCTCTGTCTTGTCCGTGTTCTTCCGCAGCGGGTAGGCCACGTTGTCGTAGACGTCCAGGTCTCCGAAGAGCGCGCCGTCCTGGAAAAGCACACCGATGCGCTTGCGCATCTCGGCGCGTTCGTCTTCTCGCAGGCCCCAGATGTCCTGGCCGAACGCTTCGACCGTTCCGGAGTCAGGCTCGAGGAGGCCGACGATGTGACTGAGCAGGACGCTCTTCCCCGTGCCGGACGGGCCCAGGATCGTCGTAATGGCGCCGTCGACGAAGTCAACCGAGAGCCCACGGAGGATCTCGTGACTGCCGAAGGCTTTCCGGACGTTGCGGACGCTGATGGTTGGTTTGCCGTGGCCGGTTCCCAAGACCGGACCCTCGGCGAGAGTCTGCGTCGCAGACGAATTGATGCTCATCTCGTTTGGCCCCTCAGCCCTAGTTCCCGATCGGGAGAATGACGCCGGTGCCGTACACGGCCTGGAAGTACATGCCTGAGAGCATTGCGACCACGACGACGTTGAGAGCCATGGACTTGGCGGCGCTCTCGCCGACCCCGACCGCTCCACCGGAGGCGTTGTAGCCGTAGTACAGGCCGACGATCACGGCGATAACGGCGGCGATCATCGCCCACCCCATGGAGCCCACTGCGATGTCGAAGGGAGAGGCGAAGGACCAGAAGACCCGCCAGAAGCCGCCTTCTGAAACCGCGTGATAGATGTTGACCGATCCGAATCCGATCGTCAGGAAGCAGATCAGCATTCCGGTGATGTACAGCATTGGAAGGGCGATCAGGGCTGCCCAGAGGCGGGTGCCAATGAGGTAGGCCTTCGAGTCGACTCCCAACACCTCTAATGCGTCAATTTCTTCGTTGATGCGCATGGCGCCGATCTCGGCTACGTAGCCCGTGCCTGTCTTGGCGGCGACGATGAATCCGAAGAAGACAGGGCTGGTCGCCTTGAGACTTCCAGCGTTTGCAAAGAGTCCGGTATAGGCCTGTGCTCCGATTTGTGTCAGGACGTAATAGCCGATCTCGGAAAGAAAGACACCGAAGGTGAAGAGCATCGCCCAGATCGGTAGCGCGTTCGAGACGAGCAAGATTGCTGTCTGCCGGATGATTTCGGTCGGATACCGAAGGGCTCGGGGCAGCTCGACGAACGCTCGAACTGTCCATCGACCAATCTCGCCCAGTTCCGCAAGGGACGCGCTGGCGCGCTTTGCGACGCCGTTTCCTGGGGCCGTTGTGCTCATCAGTACGACTTCTTTCTTTAGCGGCCGGTCGAGAGCTCAGGCACCAGAGCCATGATGGTCATGCCGAAGAGGGTGTCGATGATGCAGACCGCCAGGACGCATACGACAACCGCTTGGTTGACGGCGCGCCCAAGACCCTCCGAGCCGGACTGTGAGTTGAGGCCCTTGCTGGCGCAAACCAGTCCGACGAAGAAGCCGATGAGGGACGTCTTGCAGATCAGGGCAATGACCTCGGCGGCCATGACATTGGCCGTCCACGCATCCATGTAGGAGCCGAGTGAAGTGTCGGCCAACCAAGCACCACCCACGGCGCCGACGGCAAGGTTGAGGACCAGGATGAAGACACAGATCGCGACCGTCATGACCGTCGTTGCAATGATCCTGGGAACGACCAGCAGGCGTACTGGGTCCTGACCCATCACCCGCAGCGCGTCCAGCTCGCCTCGAATCTTGCGAGCGCCGATCTCTGCACTGATCGACGTGCCGATGATTCCGGCGATGGTGACGCCGGTCAGGATGGGGATAATTTCCCGAATCGTGAAGTTGTAATAGGGAACACCTACGCGGTTGGCGGCACCGAGAAAGAGAAGGATTCCGGTGGAGAACGTGATCGCGAGCAGCGAGTATCCAAAGTTGACGATCAGCCCTGGCCCGAGAGACTTTCTCAGGAAATAGATCGAATAGTCTCTTGTATCGTCGCGGAATCCGCGAGGGTTGCGAGCGACCGAAACACAGATGTACCGGAGAAGCTCCAACGGCTCACCGATCTCTCGCAGAGCGCGACCGACGGGGCCACTGGCCATGCTCTTGCGAGTTGGCGCCTGCTGATCATCGATCGTTGCTGACATGCGAGTGTCCTCCAGCGATTTCGCGACTTGTTAAATTCGCGCGCTATCTATTTCTCCAGGATTCGACTAGGCGAAGTCTCATGACTTGCGAGCCAGTCCTCGGAGTATCGGTCTGTGAAGATGACGCTAGGTTTCTCGTCGAGCGGGGTGTTGCACATCACGGCCATGTAGTTGTCTCTCAGCGCCACCCCGGTTTCAGGGCCAAGGCCCCAGCAGGAGACGTACTTTCACGCGAGCTGACCAAGAGATCAGGGACGGGCCAGGACCGCCAGCGATGTCGGGAGCACACGCGCGCGAAGCGCCTCGTAACGACCCCCGAAGACCCTCAGGCGGCCAGGCACGACTTCACGGGCCACTTGAACTTCCCCCGTGGACACCGGCAACCGAAGGCAGTGCGATGATCCGTCGGCCAACTGAGCCGAGTTGGCGTTACGCCCGTGCCGCGTCGGTGAGATCCGCATCCGAGGACGTCGGGCGGGATTCGTCAGGGTCGTCCAGCTCTGCGGCCCCGAGGGCGTCGCGTTCGGCCCAGTGCCTGATTCGCTCGTTGAGGACGAGGAGTACCAGGCCCGCCGCCGCGGCCGCGATGGACGGGACAAGAAGATTCGTCTCGGCGTCGGGCCAGGCCACGGCCAGAGAGGCGCCGGCGACAATCATCAGGATGTAAGCGATCATGATCAGTTCCTCACTCCGACGGGGAATCGCCAACGCCGACGGACTGGCTCGGAACCTCGTCCGGGTCGGCTGGCCGATAGTTCGATGCGTAGGTGACGTGCGCTGCCTTCACCTGGTCGACGAGGAAGGCGTTCCACGACTTCAGTTGTGCGTCGTAGGTCAATCTGGACATCAACGCGTCCTTGATGGTTGCGAAGTCCAGTGGCGTCGACGGCTGGATGTCATCGACTCGGCCAACATTCCATCCCTGCGGAGTCTCAACTGGTCCGAAGACACTGCCCTTGCGTGCGGAGAAGGCGGCGGCGGCGTAGGCGTCCTCAAGTTGGTTGGCCTCGACTGTGCCGAGAGACCCGTCCTTGCCGCGCGTGCTTTCGTCGATCGAGTACTTGGTCACCAACGCAGGGAATCGTCGACCCGACCGCGCCAGCAGCGCGACCTGTTCTGCCTGGTCCTTCGTCGACACGACGATGTTCGCGAGGTTGCGATATTCAGGCGTGGCCATCTCCGCGGAATGGTCATCGAAGTACTTCTTCGCTTCCTCGTCCGTGGTGGGCTTGATGTCTTTGGTGACCTGGGCGAAAAGCTGTTCGTTGGCCTGTTGGAATTTGATCTCCCGCAGAATGTCGGCTTCCGACAATCCGTGGGAGCCGAGCTGCTGAATGAATGTTCGGCGGCTCGTACCGGAGTCGGCGATCATCTTCTCCAGTTTGTCACTCGCGGCCTTGTCCGCAATCACGATGCTGCGACTCTGTGCGGCTCGTTCCACGATGAGACTGACTGCAACGGCCTTGGCGAGCGCTCGGTTGAATTCGTCTGCCTTGGCGGCTGCGTCGGGTTTGGTCACGCCGTAGAGAAACTCGACGAGTGCTGCTCGCTGCTCGAGTTGCTGTTCGGTGAATACCTTGCCGTCTAGTCGGAAGACTGCTCCGTCGGGCAACGCGTCGCCCCTTGTCTCGATCAGTCGGGTAGTAGCCGTAGCGCCGATGAGCAGCAGGAGGATCGCCACGCAGACTCGAACCTGACGCGGACCGGGAACCAAGAAGCCAGGTCTGCGGAGCAGCGGAATCAGACTGTTCATTTCGAGGGACTTGACGGTCAACGTGCGCTCATCAATCTTCGTCATGGTCTCGCTCCTGTGACTGCACCTTCGGCGGTTGCTCATTGGCGGACGATGGTTGCGACCTTGGCAGCACCAGTTGTGGGGTACGGCAGTTCCCATCGCCTTGTATTCAAGAAGCGGAGCGAGGCCACCCCGAGGCTGGGTGATGGTGGCCTCGCTCCGTTCCCTCCGACCCTGCGGACTGACCGCCTTCCGGGAGGTTGGGCGGTTCTATCCGTTCCCCCTACGACTAGCTGGAACTCAGACGCGCGCGAAGAAGTCCTCATAGCGGTACTCGCCGGTGCGGCGCTCGGCGGACCCGCTGTCGTCGACCTCGAGTGCCCGGAGTTCGACGCGGCGAATCTTGCCCGAGATCGTTTTGGGCAAGTCGTAGAACTCAAGGCGGCGCACCCTCAGGTACGGCGGCAGCTTGTCTCGCGCGAAGGAAAGGATGGATTCCGCCAGTTCAGCCGAAGGCTCGAAGCCGGGCGCGAGTGCGACATAGGCCTTGGGCACCGCCAGCCGGATCGGATCCGGTGCAGGCACGATGGCAGCCTCGGTGACGGCCGGGTGCTCGATCAGCACTGACTCCAACTCGAAGGGCGAGATCTTGTAGTCCGACGATTTGAATACATCGTCTGTGCGTCCGATATAGGTCAGGTAACCATCCCGGTTGCGCACTGCCACGTCGCCAGTGTGGAAGAATCCGTCACGCATTGCCTCGTCCGTGCGCACCTGATCGTCGCGATAGCCCGTCATCAGGTTGGGGGCACCGACCTTCAGATCAAGACAGATCTCGCCTTCGCCCGGACCGTCAACGACTGCTCCCGTGACGGGGTCGACCAGCACGACCCTGGCGCCAGGAAGCGGACGTCCCATCGATCCGGGCTGGACGTGCTGCCCAGGGGTGTTCCCCACAATCGCGGTCATCTCTGTCTGTCCGAACCCGTCGCGGATGGTGATCCCCCAGGCCCTCTGGACCTGGCTGATCACTTCTGGATTGAGCGGTTCCCCAGCGCTGATCGCTTCGCGCAGGCTGCCACATCCACTACTGAGGTCCGCGTTGAGCAGCATTCGCCAGACCGTCGGCGGAGCACACAGACTCGTCACTGCTTCCGAACGGATCCGCTCGAGCAGTGCGTCGGCTTCGAAGCGGGCGTAGTCGAGGACGAGCACGCAGGCGCCGGCAAGCCAAGGGGCAAAGAAGCTGGACCACGCGTGCTTCGCCCATCCGGGGCTGGAGATGTTGAGGTGCACGTCGCCAGGCTGAAGCCCGAGCCAATACATCGTCGTCAAGTGACCGACGGGGTAGCTGAAATGCGTGTGTTCCACAAGCTTCGGACGACTCGTTGTGCCGCTGGTGAAGTACAACAAGAGCGGTTCGCGCGTCCCGCTACCGGGGTGCGGAACTGGTTCGACACTGTGGTCGCGTTCGGCCTGGTTGGGATAGCGATGCCAGCCGTCTGGCGAGCCGTCGGCGCAGACCCTGATGTAGTCCCCGGGCACGTCGTCGAACTTGCTGACGTCGCCGGCGTTGCACAGCACGGCCCGCGCGGCGCCGCGGTTCAGCCTGTCGACCAGTTCTGCGGTGCCGACGGCGGTGGTGGTCGGCATGAGCACGGCACCGAGCTTCATGACGGCAAGCATCGTTTCCCAGAGTTCCACCTGGTTCCCGAGCATGACAACGACACTGTCGCCGCGCCCGACACCTGCGTCGGCGAGGAAGCGCGCGACTGAATCTGATCGCCGGCGCAGCTCCTCAAAGGAATACGACGACTTGGTGCCGTCGACGTGGACCACGGCCAGCGCGACATCGTCGTTCCCCCGCGCCATCGGGTCGAACCAGTCGTGCGCGAAGTTGAAGGTCGGGCCTACATCCGGCCACGAGAACTGTTCGTTCGCTGCGGTGTAGTCGGTCCGTCGCGAGACAAGTGCATCGCGAGCCGCCTTCAGCGCGGCGTTGCCCACTAGGTCAGTCATCGTCATTCCTCGTCAATCTGAGGGGACGTGGTGTCCCCGGATTCGTGCGCCTGTCCGCACGGACTGTCGGCGGCCTGGACCGCTTGCCCGGCCGACCCACGAAGGGTGAGGTCGCGAGTCGGCCGGGAAGCTGATCAGGCCGGCAAAGCGTCCTTCGTGATGACCCAGAACTTCTTGACGAACGGGCCCTTGGAGGTCCAGGTGATGTGCACGCCGGACGGGATGGCAATAAGGTCGCCAGCGCGGAAGTCCCACTCCTCACCGGTCTCGTCGTTGCGCATGTGCACTTCGCCCTCGAGCAGCAAGATCGTCTCGTCCCCCAGGGTGCCGGTGTACGGCGTCACCAGAGTGCCGTCCTCTTCACCGCCGGGGATGCCCTTGCCCGAACGCCAGATGCCCGACAGGAGGGTGCCGGTCGTGCCCTCGGGGCGGAGAATGATGAGTTCACCCTTGGTGAGGTCGCCCTCAAGCGGCTCGGTGAAGTCGTACGGCGCCCAGTCAGCCGGGTTGTCGTTGACGTTCGCGATGATGAGCTCATTGCTCTTCACACCGGTGGCGTCGGTACCGTCCCAGATCGCCCAGAACTTCTTGAAGTACGGGCCCTTGATCTCCCAGGACTGCTCGAGGCCCTTGGGTTCGTAAATGATGGAGCCGGGGCCGACCTCGTACTGCTGGCCGGTCTCCTTGACGGTGATGACCGCAGAGCCCTCAAGAACAACGGCGCACTCGTCGCCCAGGGGCGAAGACCACACAACAGTGCCCGAGCCGTCGGCGTTCGCGCCGGGCGCACCGGCGTGGTAGCGCCAGAATCCGGCCATGAGGTTGCCGCTGGTGCCTTCCGGGCGGAACACAGCGATCTCGCCCTGGACGTCCGTGCGGCCGAGGGCAGGCTCCTCCCACTCGAATGGCTCCCACACGTGGTCGGACGGATTGGCGGAACCGGCGTACACAGTGCCGGGGCTGGTGGTGGTTGCGGTCATTGGTGTTCCTCCTGCAACTCGTCGGGATTGTGTTGTCCCTCGAAGCCCGACTTGCAGCGGGCGATGGGGTGACGAGAAACACGCTATGGATGACGAGGCGGCGGAAGTGTTCGACAAACGACAGCTGCTATCCGGGGGGCGACAACCGCACCGCTGGCTCGGTGGGAGGGCTGCAACGAGGTTGCTGGTCTCAGACGATGCGCACTTGAGGGACTCGGGGCCGAGCTCAGCTCGTCGGGCTCGGGAACTCCTCCATCGCGGTACCCGGCCGTCGGCCGAGAACCCTCAACCGCGTCCTGGCGCTGGCGCAGCTCGACTCACCCGACCTTCCCGAAAATGGTCTTGGGCATTTCGCAGAACTTGAGGCGACGCACCCGCAAGTACGGCGCCAGGTGATCGCGGGCGTGGCTGAGGATCGACTCCGCGGTCTCCGCGGTCGGACGAGTACAAGCCTCCACCGCAGCTCCAACTTCCAAAATTGGCTCGCTCAAAGATGATGAGCCCGAATCTCCCGACCTCGTCGAAACCTCGCCCACCCGCGCCGCTCAGGTAGCCGCATGCCCAGCCGAGATCCGTACAACGAAGTGCAATACACCTCTTGCATTGTCGGCACGACTTGTTTCGATTGTGCGAAACGGCAATGGCGTCCCCCTGCTACCTGGAGTCGCGATGACGGACGGTGATCAGCAGCCAGGCGACGCCCACGCCTGCCCCAATTGCGGCGAAGACGTCACCTACCGCGGCGTCGGCCGACGTCCCGTCTGGTGCTCGACCCGGTGCCGCAATGACGCCGCCCTGCGGCGCCTCGGTGCGCGCAAGGGGGCCGTTGAAGTCCGGCTGATCGAGGTCCCCCGCTACCGACCGCGCGGCATGTCGGCAGCTTCCGATGCCCCACCTCCTACCTCAAGCCAGCAACCCCGAAGCGCTGAGGAAGTCGACCGAAGGGCGTGGCCGCCCTCCCCTGACCAGGCGCTCCGGGTGATCCGAAACGATCCCGAGGCAGTCGGAGTTCTCTTGTCACACCTCGAGCGCCGTCGCGCCGACGGCACTCTGTCCAATCCGGAATGGCTACCGGTGCGCAATGCTCTTCGCCTCATCACGCGCGGGCTGCCGCCCGACGTCGAGCGCCCTACAGCCTCACACCCGACCACTCCCCCGACCGACGCCGGGCGCCCGTAGGAGGCGGCGAATCGACGCATCTCTGCCGGCGCACATCGATCCGCGCGGTCCCGGTAGGCAAGATCTGCGTGTGAACCTCTCACCACTCGGCGTGCGCGCAACCGCCGGCACCCTTCGCGCCGTAGAAGGTGTCGTGCTACTCCACAGGTGGACCGAACAAGGTGTCGTGGCCAGCCCAGCCTCTAACGGCGCTCAGTTGCTACATCTATCCGTGGCCCTCTGCGTTCTCAACGACACGTACCGTGAGGCAGAGAGGCTCAGGATCGATATCGCCGGCATAGCGGTCGACGCCGATGGCGGCTTCGACGACGACTGGCGCTCGACCGGTATTGCCTACTCGGTGACCCTGGACTCGCCAGCGACGGCCGCGGAGCTGGCTCGACTCGGTGCTCTGGTCGACCAGGTCGCTGAAATTCCACGCGCTATTCGTGCCGGCGGGGCAGTCGAGAGGCGCGCGTGACCGTCGACGTTCAGTCGACGCTGGACACCGAGAAGCAACTCTAGAGCGGCAAAAGGACGCTGTACGATCCGCAATTGTGCCCAGTCAGACCTAAGGTCGTGACGTGAGCGAACTCCCCGTCCTCGATGCAACTGACCAGCGCATCCTCGGCAGCCTGCTGGAGAAGCAGACGACGGTGCCCGCCACCTATCCCCTCTCCGCGAACGCACTGGTGTCGGCGTGCAACCAGTCGAGCAGCCGCGACCCCGTCACCAACCTCGACCAGCAGATCGTCGAACGGACCGCGAAGTCTCTCAAGGAGCGCGGGCTGCTGCGGATCGTGTGGTCCGACACCGGGCGCCGGACACTGAAGTACCACCAGATCCTCGACGAGCATCTCGCCCTCGAGCCCGACGAGCGGGCGCTGCTCACGGTACTGCTGCTCCGCGGCGCGCAGGCGCCGGGTGAGCTGCGCACCCGCACCGAGCGGTTGCACGGGTTCGCCACCCGGGGCCAGGTCGAGGAGTGCCTGCGCCGGATGGCGAGCCGCCCGCAACCGCTGGTGTGCGAACTCGAGCGCCGGTCGGGCCAGCAGGATCCGCGCTGGATTCACCTCCTGGGCGCCGCGCCGGAGCAGATCTCAGGCGAAACCGGCCCAGCTGGCAGTGCCGACCCGTCTCGCATCCGCGTCACGCAGATCATCGCCGACCTCCATGTACCCGACCTTCCCGCTTCCAGAAGTTTCTACAGCGACTACCTCGGGTTGGCCGAGGAGGAGTTCAACCTGGGCTGGGTGGCCCGCCACACGTCGCCGGTATCCAGGGCGACGCTCCAGGTGATGACCAGCGATGCCACCGCGCCCGTGGACCCGGTGGTCTCCGTCATGGTCGACGACGTCGAAGCCGCCTACCGCCAAGCACAGGAGCGTGGGTACGAGATCGTGCATCCCCTGACAACCGAGACGTGGGGCGTGACTCGCTTCTTCGTCCGCGCTCCCGATGGCAACGTGCTAAACGTCGTTCAGCAGCACACCAACTGAGGGTCCTGGTTATCCGGGCGCTGTGACGCGCCCAAAGCTAGGCGCCGAGTCGCGGCGGATGTCGCGCTCAGGGTCGAATGGGTTTGGTCGGACGGTGGGTCGGCAGAAGCGGCGGCGTCGGGACTGACGGCCGACTGTCCCCCCGGCTGGTCCTGGCTTTTCTTGTTGTGTCGCATGGCGTCGGGTCTTCCTAGGACGATGGTGGTCGCGGTTCGTTAGTCACCAAAGGTCGACGACCAGGCGCGGGTGATCACGTCGAGGGGTTCGAATCTCGTTCTCCGCAAGGACCGCAAACGATCACCACCGATGGGCCACGACCAGTCGCCGATCTCGACCGACGTCGGAGGGCGCGGTTATCGCGGTCGGTCTCGGAGAGGAAGACCATGACGTCCATCGCGCAGCAGCAGTTCGGAACAACCGATGGCTGAAGGCATCAGTCGCCGGGGCGACTCGTGGCGGGCCCGCTACCGCAACCCGGAAACGGGTCGCCAGCACGAGCGCAGCTTCGACAAGCAGGTTGATGCGGTGCGGTGGCGTCGCCAGCAGCTCGATGCCCTGGACCGGGGACGTTGCGACGACGGGACCGCCGGACGGCGTACTTGATGCCGACCGCAACCCAG
>NZ_JBMCZA010000005.1:0-8578 GCF_048654705.1 Nocardioides sp. CPCC 206348 | reverse complement strand
CCCGACGGCGAGAACCTCGCCAAGTGGGCCATCAAGGACTCCGGCGGCGTTGCGCACATGGTGATGGTCACCATCTCTGCCTTCCCGTCGCTCCAGACCACCGTCGACGGCATGGAGAGCGTCCTCGGCGACTACTGCCCGGCCTGTTCCTCGGGCGTGCTCGACCTGACCGTCGAGGACCTCGCCGGCGGCCAGGTCGCAGCGAAGCTGATCGCCTACCTGCAGACGAACCCGAAGACGAACTACGTCGTCTTCAACTTCGGCGACCTGGAGATCGGTGTCCCCGAGGCGCTCAAGGCTTCGGGCTTCGAGGACAAGGTCAAGCTGATCGGCAACGGTGCCGGCCCGCAGCAGTTCCAGGCGCTGATCGACGGCGGCATGGACGCGGCGTGGGTCGCCTACCCGGCGGTCTACTCCGGCTGGGAGATGGTCGACGCGGCCCTGCGCCTCGCCGACGGCGGTGAGCTGCCGGCTGGCTACCAGGAGGAGATCGCGGCCCTGCCGTCGTACATCGTCGACAGCGGTGACGGCGCGAAGGCACTCGAGCCGTCCCTCGACTACCCCGGACCCGAGGGTTACGAGGACCAGTTCAAGGCGCTCTGGCAGGTCAACTGAGACCGGTGGCGCCGGACGCCCTGCGGTCCGGCGCCATCGGTTCCCTCTCGGGCAAGCGAGAAGTGAGGTCGTCATGTTGAGTACCGATGTCAGGCTGGACCTGCCGTCGTCTGCCACGCCGGAGGGCGTGGGGGAGCTGAGTCTGGCGGCGACCGTGTTCGCGCCGGCCGAGGGCAGCGGAGGGCGCGAACAGGTGCTGGTCTGTTGGCCCGGAGGCTCCTACGGACGGGACTACTGGGACATCCAGCTTCCGGGGCATGAGGGCTACAGCTTCGCCGAGCACATGACCACTCGTGGGTTCATCGTGATTGCAGTTGACCCACTCGGCGTAGGGGACAGCGGTCGTCCCGAGGACGGCACGCTGTGCACCTACGAAGCGCTCGCCGACGCGGCGAACGGGGCCGTGACGGTCATCCGGAGCCGGCTCGAGGACGGGACGCTGGTCGCGGAGCTGGCGCCTGTCGCGATGCCGAGGATCGTCGGCGTGGGCCACTCCATCGGCGGCGGACTGGTCACGATCCAGCAGGCGCGGTGGGGCAGCTACGACGCCATCGCCGTGCTGGGTTTCACCCACGGGGTCAAGGATCGTGCGGTCGACGCAGCGGACGACCCGACCGTCCGCGCGACGGCGGTCGACCAGGCACGAGTGTTCTGGGGTGACCAGTGGGACGCCCGCTACGGCGTCGTCGACAAGTCTCCCCACCAGGTCTGGTTGAACGGGCCGGATGTCCCGGCCGACATCGTGGCGGCAGACAACGCCAACTCGGTGATCTGGGCGGCCGAGACCTATGTCGACGCACTTCATGTCGGCTTCACGAGCGCGTACGCGGCCAGGGTGGCATCACCGGTGATGGTCGTGTTCGGCGAGAACGACATTGCTGAGCGACCGCGCGAAGAGCCCGCGTTCTACGTGGGTTCCGCCGACATCACCCTGTTCGTGCTGGCGGGCAGCTATCACTGCCACAACTTCCAGGACGGTCGAGCGACGCTCTGGGACCGTCTCGGCGTCTGGGTGACGGAGGTGATTCACCCACCCGCCCGACCTCTTGTGGCGGGCGTCACCATCCCGTAAATTGAATCGAACTGGGTTCATTCCTGCTGGAGTGCAGGCGAGCCCGGTTCTCACCCGGGCCCCAGGGCCCGTCACGAGTGGAAGGTCATCCCCATGGCAACCATTGATCACCAGGCATTCTTCATCGACGGCGCATGGCGTGCCGCGCAGACCGATGACCGGTTCGACATCATCTCGCCGAGGTCCGAAGAGATCATCGGCCACGTCCCGGCGGCTTCCCGTGCCGACATCGACGCTGCCGTCGGCGCCGCCCGCAAGGCGTTCGACGAGGGGGAGTGGCCTCGGCTGACGCCGGCCGAGCGCGCTGACTACCTCACCCGGATGGCGGACGCGATCGCCAAGCGGCAGGACGAGCTCGCCCGGCTGATCACCGAGGAGCTCGGCTGCACCCTGTTCCTCTCGCAGGTCTACCAGGTCATCTCCCCGGTGATGAGCCTCAACTACAACGCCGAGATCGGCCGCAGCCTCGACACCGCCCAGGTGCGGCTCAGCGACCTCGGCCCGCTGGCCGCCAGCTCCGAGGGCGGCAGCATCATCCCGATGGCGGGCGCCAGCCTCGTGACCCAGGAGCCGATCGGCGTGGTGGCGGCCTTCCCGGCGTACAACTTCGCCTTCCCGGCCGTGCCGCAGAAGGTCGCCCCGGCCCTGATCGCCGGGTGCACCGCTGTGGTCAAGGTGACCGAGCCCAACCCGCTCGCCACCTTCATCTACGGCGACATCTGTGCGGAGATCGGCCTGCCCCCGGGCGTCATCAACATCGTGGCTGCCCGCGGACCGGAGTCGGAGTACCTCGTCCGGCACCCGGGTGTGGACATGGTCAGCTTCACCGGCTCCGTGCAGACCGGCGCCCGGATCGCCGCCGCCTGCGGCGAGCTGATCCGCCCCTGCGTGCTCGAGCTCGGTGGGAAGTCGGCCGCGATCGTCCTCGACGACGCGAAGCTGGAGGACGCCCTCCCGGTCCTGATCGGCGCGAGCGTCGGCACGAACGCCGGACAGAGCTGCGTCGCACTCACCCGGCTGGTCGTCCCCGCTGCGCGCTACGACGAGTACGCCGAGGCGCTCGTCGAAGGTTTCCGGTCGCTGAAGATCGGCGACCCGATGGAGTCCGACACGGTGATCAGCCCCCTCGTCACCGAGCGCCAGCGCGACCGCGTGGAGGAGTACGTCGAGCTCGCCCGCAAGGAGGGCGCCACGATCGCCACCGGCGGTCGGCGTCCGGCCGGCCTCGACCGGGGCTGGTACTTCGAGCCCACGCTGGTCACGGACGCCGACAACTCGATGCGGGTCTCGCGTGAGGAGATCTTCGGCCCGATGGCCTGCCTGATCCCGCACCACGGCGAGGAGGACGCGATCCGGATCGCCAACGACAGCGAGCTCGGCCTGTCCGGCGCGGTCTTCACGGCCGACGACGCCCACGGGTTCGAGGTCGCCCGCAAGGTCCGGGCCGGCACGTTCTCGGTGAACACCTTCGCGGCCGACCTGGGCTCGCCCTTCGGTGGCTTCAAGAAGTCCGGCATCGGCCGCGAGCACGGGCCGACGGCGTACCAGGAGTTCCTGCACTACAAGACCATCTCGGTCGACCCCAGCCGCAGCCTGCCCGAGTCGGTCACCGACGGCGTTCGCCGCGGCACCGGTCCGGGCACGCACTGAGCCGGCTGAACACCGAAACAGGAGCCCCGATGGCCGACCAGTTCCCGCACGTCTTCTCGCCGTTCCGGATCGGCGGCTTCGACGTCCGGAACCGGCTGGTGGCCCTGCCTGCGGGGACCAGCCTGGTCGAGCACGGCGTGCCCACGCACGGGGACGTCGAGCACTTCGAGCGGCTCGCGGCCGGGGGAGTCGGGCTGGTCATTGCCGGGGCGATGGTCGTCCACCCGACGTCGGCACTGAGGTCGGGCAAGCTGGTCGAGGGTTACCTCGACGCGGTCGTGCCGGTCATGGCGGAGAAGGCGGACGTCGTGCATCGCCACGGCGCCCGCTTCATCGGCCAGCTGTGCCACCTCGGCCGCGAGTTCATCGGCGGTGAGTCCGACAACGCCCCGGTGGCGCCGTCGGCAATCAAGACCGTCCGGGACGCCTATCCGCCGCACGTGCTCACGCACCGCGAGATCGACGACATCGTCGAGGGCTGGCGGGTCTCGACCGAGAACCTGGTCAGGGCCGGTCTCGACGGCGTCGAGATCCACGCGGCGCACGGCTACCTGCCGGCGCAGTTCATGTCCGCGTCGACGAACCAGCGGACCGACGAGTTCGGCGGATCGTTCGAGAACCGGATGCGTTTCCTGCACCTCGTGATCGAGGCGATGCGGTCGGTGACGCCGGCCGGGTTCGCCCTCGGCGTACGGCTCAGTGGTGAGGAGGAGATCCCGGGCGGCATGGGGATCGAGGACTGCGTGCGGATCGCGGAGGACTTGGCCGCGCTCGGCGTCGTCGACTACTTCAGCATCACCCACGGGACCCGTGGCAAGTACGTCAAGGATTCCACCGGGCCGGACGCGGTGGCCGTCCCTTCGGCGTCGCGCGTGCGCGCCGCCACCGGCCTGCCCACCCTCGTCGGTCAGCGGATCCGCGACGTCGGCACCGCCGAGCACGTCATCAAGGCAGGTCACGCCGACCTGGTCGGCATGGCTCGTGCGCTGATCGCCGACCCGGACCTGCCGGTGAAGTCGCAGTCCGGGCGCCTCGACGAGGTCCGCGGCTGCCTGGGCATCAACCAGGACTGTCGCGCCTTCGACCCGCACCTGCACTGCGCGGTCAACGCCGAGGTGGGACGCGGCCGGCTGCCCGGCGTCGGCGTCCAGGTCGCGCGGTCCAGGGAGATCTATGTCATCGGTGGCGGTCCCGGTGGTCTCGAGGCAGCGCGCGTGGCCGCCGAGCGTGGTCATCGGGTGACGCTCTTCGAACGCGGGACGGCGCTCGGGGGAGCGGTGCGCGTCGCCGCTGCCTCGCCGCATCGCGCGACCCTGATCGACATCGTCGACCACCTCGACCGCGAGACCCGGCGACTCAAGGTCGACATCAACCTCGGCGCCGAGATCGGTGCGGACGACCTCGAGGAGATCGGCGGTCTCGCCGACCACGTCGTGATCGCCACCGGTTCGGTGCCGGCTCCGCTGACGACGGGCCTGCTCGGCCGCGGCGCCGTCACGGTCGACGACGTACTCCTCGGGAGGGTGCCGGAGACTCCGGGCGTCGCTGTCGTGTACGACGAGGACGACGGGTTCTGGCCCGCGTACAGCGCTGCCGAGGCCTTGGCCCAGCGTGGCTGGCAGGTGACCTTCGCGACGGCGATGACCTCGCTTGCACCGCGGGTGCCCGCCGAGAGCGTGGGTCCGTTGCTGCAACGCCTCGGCGCTGCGGGGGTGACCCTGCAGGTGGCCCACCGGCTGGTCGTTCCCGATGACGCCGGTGCGGTTGCGTTGCGTCCGGTGTTCGGTGGCCAGGAGGTCAACGTCGGCCAGGCACTGCTGGTCGCGCACCAGCCCCGGCACAGCGACGACGCCTTGCAGCGCACGTTGTCGGCCGACGGTCTCGGCGGCAAGGTCACCGCGATCGGTGACTGCGTGACGCCCCGCAGGATCAGCCACGCCATTGCCGAGGGCTATCGCGTCGGCGCCACCGTCTGATGAAGCACGAACCACGAGAAGAGGCAGAGCGATGACCAGTGTCGAGGACCGGATCCTCATCGAGGACCAGATCTACAAGTACGCGTCGAGCATCGACTCGGCGAACCCGGAGGCGCTGTACGACGTCCTGTACCCGGACCTGTGGGCGCAGTACGGCAACGCCGAGCCCGCGGAGAGCGCCGAGACCGTGATCGGCTGGATCCGCGACGCGACCAAGAACTGCGTGTGGCAGCACCACCTGCTGAGCGTCTATCACGTCGACGTCCAGGGGGACACCGCGACCGCGCTGGTCTACCACACGTCGTACCAGAAGTTCGAGGGCGACGACGACGTGTGCCTCCTCGTCGGTCGCTACCACGACGAGCTGGTGCGGCACGAGGGGAAGTGGATGATCTCCCGGCTGGTCTTCGAGATCATGTGGGGGGAGCGGCGTGCGGACACGGCCGGTTATCTCGAGGCCGTCGGTGGCCGTGGACCCCAGGTCCCGATGTGGCCGTAGCCATGATGCCGGCGTACCGACTCCTCGGCTGGGGTTGCGACGTCGAGCGGGTCGAGGTGCCGGTGCCGGTGCCCCTCGGGCGGGAGGTCCTCCTCGAGGTCCGGGCCGTCGGCCTGTGCCACTCGGACCTCTTCGTGATGGGCTGCCCGGAGGGCACGCTGCCGTACGACCTCCCACTGACCCTGGGCCACGAGGTCGCCGGCCGGGTCGTCGCGGTCGGCGATGAGGTCGACGCCTCGCTGATCGGCGAGGACGGCGTCGTGCACGGCGTCTGGTCGTGCGGCAAGTGCCACAACTGCCTGCGCGGCCAGGACAACCACTGCGTCGCTCTCGAGGGCAAGGTCGGGTGCGGGCTGGGTCGCGACGGCGGACTGGCCGAATACGTCCTGCTGCCGGACGAACGCCACTTCGTGACCGCCCGGGGTGTGCCTGCGGAGAAGCTCGCGCCGCTGGCCGACGCGGGTCTGACGGCCTATCACGCGATCCGGGCCCATCGCGACGCCCTCATGGGGGACTGCTCGGCGGTGGTGATCGGCGTCGGCGGCCTCGGCCACCTGGCCGTCCAGATCCTGCGTGCGATCACCACGGCGCAGGTGACGGCCGTCGATCCCCGGCCCGAGGCCTGTGCGCTGGCGGAGCGGCTCGGAGCTCACCTGACGACGACGTCCGTCGACGGACTGGCCGGAGCCGATGTCGTCCTCGACTTCGTCGGGTCGGACGAGACCATGCGCGCGGGCGCTGCGGCGCTGGTGCCCGGCGGTCGACTGGTCGTCGTCGGCGGAGCGCGCGGCACCATCGCGGTCGGCAAGGGCCTGGACCTGCCGCTGGGCTGGCAGGTCAGTGCGCCCTTCTGGGGTGCGCGGGAAGACCTCGTCGCGGTCGTCGAGCTCGCCGAGCAGGGGCTGCTCGCCCCGGTGATCGAGACGGTGCCGTTCAGCGACGTGCCGCAGGCCTACGCGCAGCTGCGCGAGGGCCGGGTGACGGGACGACTCGTCGTCGTTCCCTAGAAGTCAGGCTCAGACGACGACGCGGAGCACCGCGTCCGAGGTGAGTACGCCGATCTCGTCGAGCGTGTGCGGACCGCCGGGGCGGTACCACCGCCACACGCCGACGACGAGCGCGAGCGCCATGCGCGCGGACAGCTCGACGTCGCGGTCGGCGAAGGCGCCGCTGTCGACACCGCGCTGCATCAGGGCGGTCCACGCCTGCTCGATCTCGCGCACCAGTGCGCGGGACTGCAGGCGCTCCTGCTCCTCCTTCTCGGAGGGTCGGGGGGTGGCGAGCAGGTCGAGGTGGTTCTGCAGGATCCGGCGCTGCAGGGCGTCGCGCGCGCTGCCGACGTAGGCCGAGCTGACCGCGAGGCGCAACGCCTCGACCGGGTCGTCGACCGACGTGGTGACGTCCTGGAAGCGCTCCAGCGAGCGGGTGAGCTCGAGCCGCATGATGGTCAACAGGCAGTGCGCCTTCGACTCGAAGTAGTGGTAGAGCGCGGTCTGTCCGATGCCGACGTCGTCGGCGATCGAGGCCCACTTGGTGTGTTCGTAGCCGTCACTGCCGAAGCGGTCGATGGCTGCCGCGACGATGGCAGTGCGCTTCGAACGGGCGCTTTCGGCCCGCGGAGCTGTCGTTGTCTGCATGGCTCCCCTTCCCGAGACCGTGGTCGCTCAGGGTAGCGGCACGGGTTCCCGGCTTCGGCTCGATTCATGGCCTTCGTGCGGTTGCAGCCCGGCGCATGAACTGATATCACTTCAAGTATGACCGATCACCGACACTCTCCACAACCATGACCTGGGTCGGGCGGGAGGTCCGGGTCCGGCGGTACCCCGCCGGACCGGTCGCACCCGGTGACTTCGAGGTGGTCGAGATCGAGGTTCCCGATCCGGCGCCGGGCCAGGTGCTCGTCCGCAACACGTGGACGTCCGTCGATCCTGGACTGCGGCTGCGCCTGCGGCCCGATGCGCCGGCGGGCTACTTCGCAGCGTTCCCGCTGGGCCAGGCGATGGACGGCGTCATGGCGCTCGGCGAGGTGGTCGAGTCCCGCGCGCCGGGCTTTGCACCCGGCGACATCGTGTCCCACGCCCAGGGCTGGCGGGAGTACGCCGTCGTCGACCCGGCTGCGATCCAGCTCGGCGGCGTCGGCACCCTCACCCGGCTCGACGTCGGCGATGCGGAGGTGTCGTGGTTCCTCGGGCCGCTCGGCGGGATGGGGCTGACGGCGTACGCCGGCCTGCACGTCGTCGATGCCCTCAGGGGTGGTGAGACCGTCTGGGTCTCAGCGGCCGCGGGCGCGGTCGGCAGCCTCGTCGCACAGATCGCGAAGCTCTGCGGCCACCGGGTGATCGCGAGTGCGGGCAGCGACGAGAAGGTCGCCTGGCTCCGCGAGGACCTCGGCGTCGAGGCCTTCAACTACCGCGACGGCGACCTGGGCGCCCAGCTGCAGGATCTCGCTCCGGAGGGGATCGACGTCTACTTCGACTCCGTCGGAGGCGACCACCTCGAGGCCGCCCTGGACCACCTCAACCGCAGCGGCCGGGTCGCTATGTGCGGCTCGATCTCGGAGTACGAGTCGGAATCGAAGGGGCCGCGCAACCTGTTCCTCACCGTCTCCAAGGACCTCACGCTCCGTGGCTTCCGCGGCAGCAGCAACCTGCACCTGCGCGAGGAGATGCAGGACCGGCTGGCCGCGTGGCTCCGCAGTGGCGAGCTCGTGCATCGCGAGAGCGTCTTCGCCGGACTCGAGTCGGCGCCCCGGGCGCTCGCGGAGAT
>NZ_JBMCZA010000004.1:0-5521 GCF_048654705.1 Nocardioides sp. CPCC 206348 | reverse complement strand
AATGTATGTCCGGCGGCGTCCTACTCTCCCACAGCCTCTCGGTTGCAGTACCATCGGCGCTGGCAGGCTTAACTTCCGGGTTCGGGATGGGACCGGGTGTTTCCCTGCCGCTATGGCCGCCGTAACTCTATTACCCCTCTGTCCCACCAATGGTGTGTGGGAGTTCTCCCCTGGTCGGGGTGAACCCGCCTGCACCTGGTGGTGTTGGGGGTGGTTCATAGTGGACGCGTGTTTGTGGTGCCCCTGTGTTTGTTAAGTGTGTTGGGGATTTGTTGTGGCAAGTCTTCGGCCTATTAGTACCGGTCGGCTGGGCATTGCTGCTGTACACCTCCGGCCTATCAACCCAATAATCTTTTGGGGGCCTTAACCCCACAAGGGGGTGGGAAACCTCATCTTGAAACGTGCTTCCCGCTTAGATGCGTTCAGCGGTTATCACTTCCGAACGTAGCCAACCAGCCATGCACCTGGCGGTACAACTGGCACACCAGAGGTTCGTCCATCCCGGTCCTCTCGTACTAGGGACAGCCTTTCTCAAGTTTCCTACGCGCGCGGCGGATAGGGACCGAACTGTCTCACGACGTTCTAAACCCAGCTCGCGTGCCGCTTTAATGGGCGAACAGCCCAACCCTTGGGACCTACTCCAGCCCCAGGATGCGACGAGCCGACATCGAGGTGCCAAACCATCCCGTCGATATGGACTCTTGGGGAAGATCAGCCTGTTATCCCCGGGGTACCTTTTATCCGTTGAGCGACAACGCTTCCACTCGCAGTTGCCGGATCACTAGTTCCGACTTTCGTCCCTGCTCGACATGTCTGTCTCACAGTCAAGCTCCCTTGTGCACTTACACTCAACACCTGATTGCCAACCAGGCTGAGGGAACCTTTGAGCGCCTCCGTTACTCTTTAGGAGGCAACCGCCCCAGTTAAACTACCCATCAGGCACTGTCCCTGAACCAGATCATGGCCCTAGGTTAGACATCTAGTACGACCAGAGTGGTATTTCAACGTTGACTCCACAACCACTGGCGTGGCTGCTTCAAAGTCTCCCACCTATCCTACACAAGCCGAACCAAACACCAATGCCAAACTATAGTAAAGGTCCCGGGGTCTTTCCGTCCTGCCGCGCGTAACGAGCATCTTTACTCGTAGTGCAATTTCGCCGAGTCCATGGTTGAGACAGCGCCCAAGTCGTTACTCCATTCGTGCAGGTCGGAACTTACCCGACAAGGAATTTCGCTACCTTAGGATGGTTATAGTTACCACCGCCGTTTACTGGGGCTTAAATTCTGAGCTTCGACTTGCGTCTAACCCGTCCTCTTAACCTTCCAGCACCGGGCAGGAGTCAGTCCGTATACATCGTCTTACAACTTCGCACGGACCTGTGTTTTTAGTAAACAGTCGCTTGGGCCTGGTCTCTGCGGCCCTTCACGCTCACCCAGCAAGTGGGGTCACGATCCGGGCCCCCCTTCTCCCGAAGTTACGGGGGCATTTTGCCGAGTTCCTTAACCATGGTTGTCTCGATCGCCTTAGTATTCTCTACTTGATCACCTGAGTCGGTTTGGGGTACGGGCGGCTCATGGCTCGCTAGAGGTTTTTCTCGGCAGCATAGGATCATCCACTTCCCCCATACGGGGTCGGCATCACGTCTCAGGGTCACCAACCAAATGGCCACGTGGCGGATTTGCCTACCACGTCCCCTACACGCTTACCCGCCGTCTACCATCGCGGCGGTTGGACTACCTTCCTGCGTCACCCCATCGCTTGACTACTACCGGTTCGGGTTCCACGCTCCGCTCCAACCCCTCGGCCCGAAGGCTCTGGTAGATGAAGTTTCGGGTGGTTAGCATTACCGGGCTCATCATGGGCGCCATTTCGCCGGTACGGGAATATCAACCCGTTGTCCATCGACTACGCCTGTCGGCCTCGCCTTAGGTCCCGACTTACCCAGGGCAGATTAGCTTGACCCTGGAACCCTTGATCATTCGGCGCACGGGTTTCTCGCCCGTGATTCGCTACTCATGCCTGCATTCTCACTCGTGTGGCGTCCACGGCTGGATCACTCCGCCGCTTCACTCGCCACACGACGCTCCCCTACCCATCGACGCCTCTGAACCACGAAGGCTTGAGTTAATACGTCGATGCCATGGCTTCGGCGGGCGGCTTGAGCCCCGCTACATTGTCGGCGCGGAATCACTTGACCAGTGAGCTATTACGCACTCTTTCAAGGGTGGCTGCTTCCAAGCCAACCTCCTGGTTGTCACTGCGACTCCACATCCTTTTCCACTTAGCCGCCTCTTAGGGGCCTTAGCCGATGGTCTGGGCTGTTTCCCTCTCGACTACGAACCTTATCGCCCGCAGTCTCACTGCCACGCTTACACTTACCGGCATTCGGAGTTTGGCTAACGTCAGTAACCTGGTCGGGCCCATCGGCTATCCAGTGCTCTACCTCCGGCAAGAAACACGCAACGCTGCACCTAAATGCATTTCGGGGAGAACCAGCTATCACGGAGTTTGATTGGCCTTTCACCCCTACCCACAGGTCATCCCCTCAGTTTTCAACCTAAGTGGGTTCGGTCCTCCACGCCGTCTTACCGGCGCTTCAACCTGCCCATGGGTAGATCACTCCGCTTCGGGTCTTGAGCGTGCGACTAAAGCGCCCTATTCAGACTCGCTTTCGCTACGGCTTCCCCACACGGGTTAACCTCGCCACACACCGCAAACTCGCAGGCTCATTCTTCAAAAGGCACGCTATCACCCACACAAGGAAGGCTCTAACGGATTGTAGGCACATGGTTTCAGGTACTATTTCACTCCCCGCCAGGGGTACTTTTCACCTTTCCCTCACGGTACTTGTCCGCTATCGGTCATCGAGGAGTATTTAGGCTTAACGGGTGGTCCCGCCAGATTCACACACCATTCCAGGAGTGGCGTGTTACTTGGGAGATACCGAACACAGCCAGCATCTATCGTCTACGGGGCTATCACCCGCTACGGCACCGCTTTCCAACGGACTTCGACCTCAACACTGGTTTCTGACTGTGCGTCACACCGGCAGGCGCAACAACGATATTCCCACGACCCCTACACCGCAACGTCTGCCGACTATCACACGATATAGGTTTAGCCTCATCCGATTTCGCTCGCCACTACTCTCGGAATCACGGTTGTTTTCTCTTCCTGTGGGTACTGAGATGTTTCACTTCCCCACGTTCCCTCCACACACCCTATTTTATTCAGATGTGGGTAACTGGACATAACTCCAGCTGGGTTTCCCCATTCGGACATCCCCGGATCAACGCTCGGTTGCCAACTCCCCAGGGCATTTCGCAGGCTCCCACGTCCTTCATCGGCTCTCGATGCCAAGGCATCCACCATGTGCCCTTAATAACTTGCCCACAACAAACCACCAACACACACAACAACCACTCAAACAACAGGGCGCCATACATGCAGTGCTTCGCGTGGATAACTCAAATTCTCAAGAACACTAAAACAATCACGAAACAACACAAACAAAAACCGCCCACCACCAACGTGCTCACCCCCTCGAACAACAAGGAGCCTGAACAACGCATCGTGCGGGCGGATGCTCGCGTCCACTATGAATAAATCAAACAACCAAGAAGCCCAACCAGCTCACCCACCCCAATCCCGCAAGGGATCTACCAGGGAAGGCTCGTCTGATGCCTCAGATACCCAACAGCGTGTCAGCACACCCACACCAACCAACAACACCATCCAGAAAGGACAGCAACTGTCGACCAGGCAAGTAAGAAATGTTGTGTTCCACTAGTGAACAACCCAAAGTTTCAGCGACACATTCGGCCACCGAGCAGGGTGTGCTCCTTAGAAAGGAGGTGATCCAGCCGCACCTTCCGGTACGGCTACCTTGTTACGACTTCGTCCCAATCGCCAGCCCCACCTTCGACGGCTCCTTCCACAAGGGTTAGGCCACCGGCTTCGGGTGTTGCCGACTTTCGTGACGTGACGGGCGGTGTGTACAAGGCCCGGGAACGTATTCACCGCAGCGTTGCTGATCTGCGATTACTAGCGACTCCGACTTCATGGGGTCGAGTTGCAGACCCCAATCCGAACTGAGACCGGCTTTTTGGGATTCGCTCCCCCTCACGGGATCGCAGCCCTTTGTACCGGCCATTGTAGCATGCGTGAAGCCCTGGACATAAGGGGCATGATGACTTGACGTCATCCCCACCTTCCTCCGAGTTGACCCCGGCAGTCTCCTATGAGTCCCCACCATTACGTGCTGGCAACATAGAACGAGGGTTGCGCTCGTTGCGGGACTTAACCCAACATCTCACGACACGAGCTGACGACAGCCATGCACCACCTGTACACCAGTATCAAAGAGACCCCCATCTCTGGGGGCTTCCGGTGTATGTCAAACCCAGGTAAGGTTCTTCGCGTTGCATCGAATTAATCCGCATGCTCCGCCGCTTGTGCGGGCCCCCGTCAATTCCTTTGAGTTTTAGCCTTGCGGCCGTACTCCCCAGGCGGGGCGCTTAATGCGTTAGCTACGGCACGGAACCCATGGAATAGGTCCCACACCTAGCGCCCAACGTTTACGGTGTGGACTACCAGGGTATCTAATCCTGTTCGCTCCCCACACTTTCGCTCCTCAGCGTCAGGTAATGCCCAGAGAACCGCCTTCGCCACCGGTGTTCCTCCTGATATCTGCGCATTTCACCGCTACACCAGGAATTCCATTCTCCCCTGCATACCTCTAGTCTGCCCGTATCGAAAGCAAGCCATGAGTTAAGCCCATGGTTTTCACTCCCGACGCGACAAACCGCCTACGAGCCCTTTACGCCCAATAATTCCGGACAACGCTCGGACCCTACGTATTACCGCGGCTGCTGGCACGTAGTTGGCCGGTCCTTCTTCTGTACCTACCGTCACTTTCGCTTCGTCGGTACTGAAAGAGGTTTACAACCCGAAGGCCGTCATCCCTCACGCGGCGTTGCTGGATCAGGCTTCCGCCCATTGTCCAATATTCCCCACTGCTGCCTCCCGTAGGAGTCTGGGCCGTGTCTCAGTCCCAGTGTGACCGGTCACCCTCTCAGGCCGGTTACCCGTCAAAGCCTTGGTGAGCCATTACCTCACCAACAAGCTGATAGGCCGCGAGCACATCCTGCGCCGAAAAAACTTTCCACACACCCCCATGCAGGGACATGTCATATCCGGTATTAATCACCGTTTCCGGTGGCTATCCCAGAGCGCAGGGCAGATTACTCACGTGTTACTCACCCGTTCGCCGCTCGAGTACCCCCGAAAGGGCCTTTCCGCTCGACTTGCATGTGTTAAGCACGCCGCCAGCGTTCGTCCTGAGCCAGGATCAAACTCTCCATAAGAAAATCCAATACTGACAAACAACAAACCCTGACAAGTATCACTACTAATCAGAATCAATCATATTGCCGAAACCACACACCAACCACCCAAAGGCAGTCAGCGCAAAACAGTCACAACAATCTATATGCATGACACACTGTTGAGTTCTCAA
>NZ_JBMCZA010000003.1:0-583 GCF_048654705.1 Nocardioides sp. CPCC 206348 | reverse complement strand
GGTCGGCGCGCACTGATCGAACAGGCCTCCCGCAAGGAAATCTTCATGATGGTGCCAACGGTCAATCTATACCTGTCCTGACCGCAGGGCCTAGACCGAAGGAGCCAGCATGACCGCCACGATCACCATCAACTGCCCCACCTGGTGCCAGCACCGTGACAACCCCCTCAGCCACGACATCGAGGAGCGCATGGACGGAACTCCGATCGTCGATCACACGGTCGACATCGGCCCTCGGGTCTGGGGTTCAGTCACTCAGGAAGTCCTGACCGGGATGACCGAGCCTGCTCGCATTGTCACGATCGACATGGAGTCATCTTCGCCGGGCGTGCCGGACGAGACGCCGGATTCGCTGCGCGAGCTGGCCGCGACGCTCACTCTGGCCGCAGAGTGGCTGGAGCAACAGGCGGGAACGTCCGCCTGACGGACGCACTACGGCCCCGTCGACCAACTACTGGTCGGCGGGGCCGTTCGTCGCTCTCAGCCTGTCTCGGGCATGTCCCGCACGACGGCCGTCAGCACTCGGGCCATGACGTCGACGTGGCCGAGGAGAGTCGCGATCACGTCGGCCGGATCGAGGACT
>NZ_JBMCZA010000002.1:0-1114 GCF_048654705.1 Nocardioides sp. CPCC 206348 | reverse complement strand
TGTGATGTCCGGGGACGTTGGTCAGTCGGGTGACCGGTGGCTTGGCTCCGATGGCGGAGTGGACGCGGTGATGATTGTAGAAGTGGAGCCATCCGGGCAGGGCGGCGTTGCGTTGGTCGGTTGACTCGTAGAACCGGGCGTAGGCCCACCCATCGCCCAAGGTGCGGTGGAAGCGCTCGATCTTCCCGTTGGTCTGCGGCCGATACGGCCGGGTCCGCTTGTGGACGATGTTCATTTCGGCGCATGCATCACGCCAGGCGTAGGACATGTACGCCGGTCCGTTGTCGGAAAGCACGCGTTCGACGGTGACGCCGTGCTCAGCGAACCAGGCAACGGCGCGTTGCAGCACGCCGATCGCGGTGGCGGCCTTCTCGTCGGTGCATATCTCGGCGTAGGCGACGCGAGAGTGGTCGTCGATGACCGTGTGGACGAACGCGGTGCCAATCGCGGGGCGCGATTCCTTGCCGCGTTGGCCAGTGCGGTGGGCGGTCGCGATTGCGTTGGCTCGGCCTTGTTGGCGGCTGAGGAACTTGTGGCCACCGCCATCGGGGATGTTGGCGAACTTGGTGACGTCGACGTGGATCAATGAGCCGGGATGGTCGTGTTCGTAGCGGCGCAGGGGTTCGCCAGTGACGCGGTCGATGTGGGAGAGCCTGTTGATCCGGCATCGCACGAGCACGGCGTGGACGGTGGAGGCCTGCATACCGAGCCGGCCGGCGATCTGGACTGGTCCCAGCCGTTGGCGCCACCGCAGTCGCACGATCTGACGAACCAGCGCAGGGCTGGTCTTGTTCGCACAGGTGTGCGGTCGCGAGCTGCGGTCGACCATGCCTGCCTGGCCTTCAACGCGGTAGCGATCAGCCCACTTCTTCGCCGTCCTCGGGGCGACCATGAACATCTTGGCCGCCGCGGCGTGAGTCCAGCCACGGTCGACGACGAGTTGAGCGAGCCGCAAACGGGCGCGTGGGGTCAGGGCAGCGTTAGCGTGGGACACGAGGGCCTCCGGTCGGTGAAGCGGTGAACTAGACAGCTCCACTTCACAACCGGGGGCCCTCACCTGTCAGCCCGACTCACCGCCGGAGGGCGGGACAACCTCCCTGGGCATCACAGCTAG
>NZ_JBMCZA010000001.1:0-732 GCF_048654705.1 Nocardioides sp. CPCC 206348 | reverse complement strand
CGCCGGTCGCGACGCACACGGTAAACAAGGCGGCGACGAAGACGGTCGTGGAGAGCTCGGCTCCGGTCTCGGTGTTCGGCCAGCCGGTGACCTTCACCGCGACGGTCTCCGTCACGGCTCCGGGCGCCGGATCCCCGTCGGGGACGGTCACCTTCACCAACGGGTCCACGGTCCTCGGGACCGCCCCGGTGAGCTCCAGCACCGGTGGCGTCGCCGCGATCACGACCGACGAGCTGTCGGTCGGGCAGCACGCCGTGGTGGCGACGTACGACGGCGATGACAGCTTCACGGGCAGCAACGGGTCGACGGCGCAGAAGGTGCAGCGCGCGCAGACCTCGACGCTGCTGACGTCCTCGGCCAACCCCGCGCAGTCGGGCGAGAGCGTGCGGTTCACGGCGACCATCAGCCCGGTGGCGCCCGGTGCCGGAACGCCCTCGGGCACCGTCCGGTTCACGATCAACGGCGCCAACCTCGGCGGTCCGGTGACCCTCGTGAACGGTGTCGCGCTGAGCAACGCCTTCAGCTCGCTCTCCCCCGGCAGCTACCGGGTCGAGGCGGTCTACAGCGGCGACGGTCGCTTCATCGCCAGCAACGGCGTGCTCGACCAGGGCACCGGCCAGGGCATCGTCAAGGGCGCCACGTCGATGGGCCTCGTGTCCGACGACGCGGCGGCCGACCACGGGCAGACGGTCACCTTCACCGCGACGGTGCAGGCCGTGGCTCCCGCCACGG